>JAOUNC010000217.1 GCA_029881175.1 Nitrospirota bacterium
ATTGCGCCCAATGAACAAATGATTGGCATCTAGTTGGTCGCCAGGTCTCCAAGGCAATTGAGATTGGTTCCCAGCAAAGGCTTTCGAGGTCGGCTAATTCGTACGTGGAGCCCGGGTCGAGGTACAAGTAGCGCTTGAGGGTTCTTTGTATATGCGGCAAAACGACATTAAAGTATACTTGCTCTCGCGGATCTTTCGGATTGCTCATAAGTGATGTCGGGTCGATGGTGAGTGTGGCCATAGGTTTTCCTTACCCTTCTGCGGGTTTCGTTGCGTTGAAATTGTGGAAATGAGTTTTGTGAACGAGGTGAGTATCATCGTGGGTGTGAGGCCCCTGATTAATTATAACGAGAGAAAAGTAGCATAGAAATAATGCCCTTTCAATACAATTAAAAAAATTTATAAATAAAAAAAATACTAATTAAGTAATTTTTCCTTGTTTCAAGATTGTTTGTTGAGTATGATTCGGCCAACTTTTGTTGTGGGTGCGAGATGGAGTTGAGGAGTGAATGATGAGCCGTGGTCCAGAAAAGTGGACAAAAGGGGTTAATTTAGTAGGAGATGTTTTGCGGGCATGGAGGGAATCACAAGATCCCCCTTTGTCTCCGAGGGATGTTGCAGATTTGATGGGGGTCGATATTGGGCATTATCGCTTGCATGAGAGTAGTAATCCACGGCGTTTTCGTGTGGCCCCTGAAAAGTTTTTAAAGGGATGGTTGAATATTATTCCAGATAAGGCGGAGCGTGAATTTTGGCGGGTAGAGGCGTTTGCGGCCAAGATTAAGCAAACAACGGATTCTAAGGTGTTGAATGCGGTGGCTGGAGCGAAGGATTCTGGGTTAGAGCATGTGCAAAATGGCTCTGGATTGCGGGAAGAATTCCGGCTAGAGCTGGATAGACAGATGAAGATTTGGCGCCCGGGTTTATATCGTCAAATCGACAAAACGTTAAATTTGTCACGATCGATGCTTGAAGACGTTGTTGATGGTCGGTCTGGTTTATCTCATATGAAAATTGCCTCTTTAGCGAAATTGGTTGGGTGCAGCCCCCATCAATGGTTGATGATGGCCGGATATCTTCCTGCTAACCTGGAAAAATACTTTAAACAAAATCCGATCGTGTTAGATTTTTTAGCCGATATGGATTCCGAGCTTATCGGTGAATTCTTAGAGAGTTTGATGCAAGTGGTAAAGGTTGGACAGTCCTCGAAAAAGAAGAAAGTTGATCGCGCGACTTCTTAAGTTTTTATTCCCGCCACGTGTTCTTCAAAAAACGCAAAATTTCCTTGAAGCAGTCCATCGATCAGTTTTGACGCTCCTTGCACCGTGAGGTCTTGGGTGTATTGCTTGGTTTGTTCTTGAGTCATCTCAGGAAATTCTGTGGCGACGAGCTCACCAATAAATTGTTGTTGGCGTGGAGTGATGGGTTTCATGCCTTTCATTGGAGGAATATTTGATCCTGGTCCAACCGGGTTGTGAGTTTCGATTGAAGGTTCTTCGGGTGGATTGATCATGGGGAATTCAGCCTGCGTGGTATGCCATTCCTGTTCAGTGAGGAGTTCGCCCCCGGAGTCCATAGCAGGATTCGTGGCCAGTGGTTCAGGAATAGTGATGCTGGCGTTTTCGCGTAGGATGTGCTGAGTATGGCTGCGATAAGCGAGGATTTGTTCTTCTGTGGCGGCAAATTCCCAGTCAAAAAGATAATGCGTGCCCAGGGAGTTATCGGGGTGACGAAGAAGAGTGGGTTTGCGGTGTAAGGTGACGGGAATCCGGCTCATATGTCCAACTTGTATTTTGAGTTGGTTGAAAAATGAGAGGGTGTTTTCAATGTTCGAGATACTGCCAGTATCAATTTGATAAATACTGACGGGGCTGATATCCGGCAAGATAACGGATAAGTGGGCCCGGCGGTGGCAGGTCATTTCCTTTCGCTCGCAGGGGCAGTTTCTTTCTTCCCATCCTCCTGTTTGTGGATTTCGGCGTGAGGCTTTCTTGAGATTGCCGGTGCATTCCAGAAATGGTCCTTCTCCAAAATCCTTATACGCAAAGGGCATGACCAAATGCTCATCTTCTGCAGGAAACATGACTCGTAGGGAAACGGGGTTTTTCCCGGTGACCACTTCAACTTCTGGAGGGATGATGAAGTAAGGAGTCTCTTGGGGGTCAATTTTCGAATCATTTTCTGATGCTACTTTGACCCCCAGTCTGATTTTATCTTTAAAAATAAATCGGCGGCTCGTTGGTTGTCCAATGCCTTCTATGCGTGAGAACCGATGCATACATGCTCCTTTTTCTGATTTATGAGTTAAGTGGAGGAAGAAATTGTTGGTGCCAAGACGTGAGTGGTCGAATGGTGACGCTGGGGGCTGGTGTGGTGCTGCGTTTGAGGGCCACTTCAATGGTGTCACTTTGGGCTTTTTCGTGGCCGGCATTAAGAAGGTACAGACGAAAATATTGTTTAATTTCCTTTTCTTTCAGTCCCCAATTCTTTAATTCGGTGAGGACATTGAGGTATTCCTGCCCTAGGGTTGTTTGTTCAGACGTGAGTGTGAGTGGGGCTCGTTGCACACGAAACGCATCGGGTCCCCAACATTCCGGCTGAAACGAGCAGTGCTGGCAATGGAAATCTTCTGGTTCATAGGGGCGATCCGGTAATGTTTCGTCTCGAATATGGGTCGCGACTGTTTGGAAGCGGGTGAGGGCTGTTTGAAATAATCCGGTAAATGTGGGCATGGTCTCATCCGGGAATTGGATGTGATGGCCCTCTGAATCAACCGTGGCGTTAACCTTCAGGGTGTCGCTTAACGTGTCGTAGGTTACGTGAAACTCCAGATAATGAGCGTTGTTTTTGTTTTTGATAAGCAAGATGGCTTGATTGAGGATGGGAATCCATTGTTGTAATCCACGGAGATATTGAATGATTTGTATGAAATATTCTGTGGGCCATTCTTTGCCTGTGATGAGTTTGGTGAAAAAGAAATCACCAATCGCCTTATGTTCAATCAGGTAATCGTCTAGCCTGGTGAGTTCCATGGTGTTGGTAATCATGCCGTCAATGTGCCCATGGATGTCTTGTGGGTGAATCAATTCTCGACAAGAGGGGATCGAGCAACGGATGGGAGGTTGGGAGGGATCTACCCATGTCAACGCTCCCGGGATCGTGATGCCCATTTGTTGGCTATGGAGGTGATAGGGAGATCCTGCCAACCATTGAAAGGTCAGTTCTTCGTGCCACGAACTGTCATCCAGGATCAGTTGAAGATGGCGTTTCACTATGCGTTCCGGGTAATGCCGCCCTCGATAGGTTTGTTCTCGGAGACAGGCACCGTTGGAGGGCCGGGGTCGATAGGGGTTGGGTTGTTGGGTCCCATTGGCGATTCTGGTGAGATAATCCTGGCGTTGAAAATTAGCGAGGTCTGGCAAAATGTCGGCAATCATGCGTTTTCCCTTCATTGATATAGGTATGGGTTTTGGGGTGTAAAGTTCACGTCGTGAGTGGTTCTGGCTGACTGGGACTCCAGAGTCCCAATCAGCGGTTTTCGCTGATTGAGACTTTTCCAGTCTCAACCGTCGGTTTTCGCTGATTGGGACTTCAGAGTCTCAATGTTGGCAATTTTTTCCCGGCCTGTAGATTTTGCTTTATAAATTTTAAAAATTTTTAGAATGAAGGTTTGTAAATATTAAATTGAGCTTTGGATGTTTCTTGTGTGGAAAAAGGAGGGTGAATGCTTCGGTCCGGGATCGTGACAGACCTGCGATGGATTGGTCGTTCGACGCTCATGCGTGTAGGACGGCAATGCTGGGTGGAATGTGCTGAGCGAATTCCCTGGTCAGTGTTAGGGCGTCTCGTGGAGGTTCAAGTGATGACGAAGGCACCGGGATCTAAAACGTGGCTAGCTGGCGGTTATCGTTTACTTCCTTTTCCTAGTGATTGGGATATGGATGGTGACCCCTTGAGCTACGAGAGCATTGAGCGGTGGATTGGTCGTGCAGGATGGGGTGGTGCGTTTCGTGGTCGTAGGGGGGCGGTTGACGCATGGGTGAAGAGTCAGGCGAATCCATACTTTTTGGTATGGGCGCATGTGCTGCCTTTTAGTGTGGCTGATGGGCTGTGGCAGATTCAGGGTGGTGATCCTCTGGCCTTATGCCGTGTTCATGCAGGAATCATCGAGGTGTTGCGATTAGCGAGCGAAGATGGCCATTCCGGTTTGGTGGTTGATGAAATGAGCAAACGATTACGCGAACGATTATGTCTGGAACATTCAGTGCCGGCGTTAAAGGAAATTCTGTGTTCTGCGCCTAAGGCTGTGGTTTCTGATGCCGGGTTAGTGCAGTGGGAAGCTGTTCGTCGGATGGAGGAGTTTGTCGTGAATTCGTTGCGTGATGGAAATCAATTGAATTTGTTGGCTGAAGGTGATCCGGATTTGTTTTGGTTATTACGGTACCGGTTTTCCGTCTTAACTGGTCCGCCAGGGAGTGGGAAAACTCATGTGTTACGGGAGTTGATTCGTTATTGTGCCGAGAAGGGACTGCGCGTGGGTGTGGCCGCGATGACTGGTAAAGCGGCGTCGTTATTGGGGCCGTCAGCGCAAACATTTCATAAGTTGTTGGGGTTTGGTCCGAGTGGTTTTTCGAGTAAAGTTTTGCCGTATGATTTGTTGTTAGTGGATGAATCGTCAATGCTGACTTATCCACAATTGAGCGCCTTGATGCGGGCAGTGCGTTGTCCTGTCGTTTTCTCTGGTGATCCCAATCAGTTGCCTCCAGTGCAGGGTATTCCGGTGTTTGCGGTGTTATTGTCTCAATGTCCTGTGCATGATTTAGGAAAAGTGCGAGCACATTTGCCGGTAGCTTCTCCGCTTTCTGTGGCAGACGTTAGTTTTTCTAATTTGAAAGATGTGCTTCGATATTTGGAATGGATGATGAGGCAATGGCCCGGCAGTCAAGTCCTGTCTCCCTTGCGAAAAGGCATGTTAGGGATGATGGCGTTAAATCAACATCTTCAATCGTGGATGAATCCATCGGTGCTGACCGTTGGAGGGTTTCGGGTGGATGATCCTGTGATTGGTTGTCAGAAAATTGTTCGTGGAGGTCAGCAGGTGTGCAAAGGGCAGATGGGACGAGTGTCTGGGTTCTTGGGCTCTGAGGTGGTGGTGCGATTTAAAGATAGGGGTGAAGTTTGTTGTCGGGTTTCTGAAATTGAGTTGGCCTATTGTTTGACGGTTCATTTAGCTCAAGGGAGTCGGTTTTCTCGTGTGATTGCAGTCGTGCCGACTCGGCTGGCTCCTGAATTTGTTCAAGATTCGACCATGCAGTTGGTGCTTCGTTCCAGGCACTCGCAGCAAGCGGTGTGTCTTACCTACTAAAATTTTCATCTTAGGTTCGTAATACTACTTCGAGCATCCTTTGTTGCGGTGTCACGAGGTGGTATGGACGATTCTCCT
>JAOUNC010000218.1 GCA_029881175.1 Nitrospirota bacterium
TCGACGTGTTCGACATGCAACACTCGTACATCCACGTCTTGAAGGTAGCGAGAGACCACGTCGACAGATACATCCCGTGAACCGCACATCAAGATTGATCGATGGTCCCCGCGTCTCAACGCACCTTGATGATTAGTTTCCAACAATGGGGGAACGGTAAATGGGAGCACACACCAAAACGTGGAACCATCTCCAACCCGACTCTCGACGCCCACGGTCCCATTCATGAGCTCCGCCAATTGCTTACAAATGGCCAGGCCTAACCCTGAGCCACCAAACTTCCGGCTCATGGAACTATCCGCTTGCGTAAACACCTGAAAAATTTTCTGTTGTGCAGACGGAGAAATACCAATCCCTGTATCTTTCACGGCAAACCGCACACAACGTTCATTCTCACTGGACACCGGAACGTCATCCGACTGGTCTTGGAGAGATTCACCAAGACAGTCCGTCTGATTCGCCGCCATCCATTCCACCTCAATTAACACGGAGCCCTGATTGGTAAACTTCAGGGCATTCGAAATAAAATTGCACAGAATTTGTCGCAATCGATGGGGATCGCCTAATAGGTGTCGAGGAATATCCGGCGAAACATAGGCCGCCAAATCCACATGCTTCTGATAGGCCCGTTCAGAAAATAAATCCAGGACGTCTTCAACTAAGCCGATGAGATTAAACCCAATCGTTTCCAACGCCATATGCCCTGATTCGATTTTTGAAAAATCTAAAATGTCATTAATAATAGAAAGCAACCCTTCGCCGGAATTTCTGATAATTTCCATACATTCCTGTTGCTCTTGATCCAATGTTGAATTCAATAGCAGCTCCGCCATCCCAATCACGCCATTCAACGGTGTGCGAATTTCATGACTCATGGTGGCAAGAAACGCGGCCTTCGCCCGGGTCGCCCCTTCGGCCTTCATGAGCGCCCGATCCAACGTTTGGTTTTGCTTTTCCAAGGTTTCGGCAACCGCCGACAATTCAGTCGCAGCCCGTTTGGATGCCGTAATATCCATCCCATAACCACGAAGTCGTCCCAACTCAGGATGGGATGTAAATATCCAGGCATAATGTTTCTCCCCTACCTGCACCTCAAGAGGAACCTCAAGATGCCCCTGAGCAAAACACCGGGCAGCCAGGTCGGGAAACTGTTCAGGCAAAGCCTTCGTAAACCCATCTTGCCCAAACTGCCCGTCTTCCATTAAACACACCATGGAAGGGTTGGCATATAACAAATGTCCCGCTGCATTGACTTCGATAATGGGGAAGGGACTTTCTTCTGGAATAGAAGCCAACCGGCTATAGTCTTCTGCCAATTGTGCTTCTGAAGATAAATCACGAAACATCAGGAGAAATTGAGTGGCACCACCATCTTCAACCGCCACACCTTTGAGTTCAACGGTAACCCACGTTCCTTGACGACATCTCAGACGGGCCCGAGGAAGCCAGACCATCTTTTTTTTCTTGACTAATTCTAAGAATGCCTGCCCATTAGGCAAGTCATTCTCCCCAGATCCTGAACCGTCAAAGACCTGATCAAAGCCAAAGGTGGAGGGATACATCGCGCCCCACCCTAATAATCGAGAACCGGCCCCGTTCATCTGCCTGACAATTCCTGTCTCATCGACCAGACACACACCAACCATCAGACCATCCCATAAACATTGGATCAGCGGGGGATAGTTCCACATCGCCATCAAAAAAACTCCTGAAGGTTCAGGGAATACTCGGTCGGATCCAACACTCGGACAATACTCCTATCATGTCCCAAATTGGCGTCATGGGCTAAATTGCATAGATATGGCACATCAACATCTTTCCCAGTGGTGGCACGAAAAATTTTGACCAGTGGCTTCACCCCCCCGTCTGAATGCTGCTGAACGACAACAGCTTGCTCGCCAGTCGAAAGCTGCACCACTGTGCCGACCGGGAACACCCCCAAGGTTCGAATCAACCCTTCTATACACCCAGTGGAAAATTTTCCCTGCTGGGCTTCCTGATACAGCCGTCTAATCGCAAACGCAGCAGGTAACGCGCCAGACGTCCCACCAACCGTCATCAATTCATCAAAGGCATCCACAAGGCCTAAGAGTTTCCCTGACTCCGAGAGCCACGCGCCCCCAAGTCCTTCCGGATACCCAGACCCATCCTGATAGGCATGATGTTCGCTCACAATACGAACGATATCTGATGAAAATTGTGCGTGCCGTTGAAGCAACTTCTCCCCAATGGCGACATGCTGTTGTAATAACCTGGCCTCGCCGCCTCTATCCCAATGAACGGCAACCACATTCTTGGGCAATCGCATATACCCAACATCATGTAGCAACCCGGCCAAGCCAATCGTTTCCAACGATCCTTCATCCCAACCTAATTGAAGCCCAACGAGAATCGAATACACCGAGGTATCGACCACATGGGCATAAAGAGTCTTATCAAACTGTTTTAACGAATCGATTAGCATAATTTCGGCAATAAGACCCGGATGTGCCAGGCATTGTTGAACGAGAGCCTGCGCGGATTGATAGACCTCCTGGTGAGAAATCTCCTGGCCGGTTTTCACCCCTTCAAAGGCGTCTTCCACAGCAGCCATCACCGCCTCACGAACCTGAACGACTTCTTCACGAATTCTCGTATCTTCCGCGTTCGATTCGGTTTCGTGCGAAGGTTCAAGCATCACCGTCGGCGGAGGGGTCATAGTCGAATCATCATGGTTAACGGAGACAGGAAACGTATCGGACTCAGCCGGCAGGCATTCTTCAAGACCAGAATCCTCTGTTGACGCCACTCCCACTCCCAAGGAGATGTCGATTTCCACTTCCCGGATACCTGAATGCATCAATTGCTCAATTTCTGTAACAGAATTCAACAGACGCCGATGGATAAAGAATGGAGATTTCCACCACGAGTCAAGAACACGAACCAGAAACATCCCTGGTCGTAATTGGCTTGTGGAAATTCGTTGAAGAGTCTGATTCGAAGAAATTGCGCTTCGATTGGAAAGACTAGGCATAGCAGATCATCCGTTCAGCGAGAGGACCGGAAACCGCAAGCACTCCCAATAAATAATTGAAGAAATACGGAGCGACAGAGAATCTGACTGGAAAGGTTCACCACATCCAGCCTACTCGACCGGTGCACAGAAGGAAGCCCGGGGAGAGAACGTTAGGCTGGCGCCCCTGTGGCGACCGGGTGCCCCTTGGGAATCTCGGCCAGGGTCTGATACGTGGGAATCATTTTTCCGATATTCGCCAAATCTAAGACCTGCTTCACATAGGTTTGTGGATTCACTAAATAAAATGGAACTTTTTTATTCTTGAGATTTTGATGGCAAATCACGAGCAATCCTAGGGCAGAACTATCCACAAACGTCACCTTTTCCAAATCCAACACAACGGGACAGCCCTCTTCTAATCCCACTTCTATAGCCTCTTTAAACGTTTTTCTGGCCCCAAAATCAAATCGCCCGTCCAGATGAAGAATCCTCTTCCCATCAACTGCCTCATGTGTGACCTGCATACCTCTCCCCCTTCCTACATACATGGCAGGACACTCGCAAATCCTACCATGGCTTCCAAATTGTATAAACGATTACAGCCTGTACTTCCTATCGGTATCTGCTCAACAAAAATAAAGGACCATCAAGGGCAAGAAAAGGTAAATAGTCAGAAGTGAAAAATGAAAAAATGCAACAACAGAGGCTTTTTCTGTTCTTTTTCCCCTTGCTCCTAACCATTGACTCCTTACTTCTCAGACTTCTCACTTTTTCCCTTTCACTTCTATTATGATTTTGCATGCAGTCCAATATGAGACTCAAATTCTGCCTCAACTCGATTCGCCTGTATCCCACTGTTGTACAACACAAGATTCCGCAGATGCTGGGTACTCTCGTTGCCAATCAATTCGGTGAATTGTATCGCTAATTGATGGGGTTCAGTTCGAGTAACCAACCCATGTGCTTCAATGGTGGGGCCACCCTGACCCCCATCTAAATGCAAAAACACCAGGCACGGGGTATGTTCAGGCAATGTGGCCTCACAGCGTAGGAGCAACCCATTGAAGCTCACATTTACTAACTCTCCTTGTATCACCACATTCCCACCCATACGCAATTCCACATGAATAGCTACGCTAACACGCGTAAACTCTCGATGGTTCACTTCAATAATCATATTATTACCTTTCTTCACGAAGGAATATTGAGTGGAAACTAAAAAGTGAAAATCAAGAGCGGGGGAAAAATGAACTAAGAATTTTCAACTTCTTACTTCTCACTTTTTTACCTTCTCCTTATAGTCGTTGCCAGACAGAGACAAAGAGCGGCTGGTCTTGGCAGTCAAACACGAGCTCGCTCATCCGTTCCATCCCCAAAACCCGCAAATGATCGTCTGTCGTGGCTTCCACCGTGGGAAGAGAAAGCTGGCAAGGCTCAGGAAGCAGCGACTTAATATTGCCGCCAATGATGTTCGTCAATTCATACATGGCATCCAAAGAATCCTGTTCAGACCCACCACCCGGTTCATGGGAAAAGATCATATCCGCTGCGGCTTGTGCCAATTGCCGCGACCCGTGCAACAACACCGCTCCAGTCCACGCTCCGGATATTTCAACCTTCCCGGTAAAATATCCATCGACCGGACCCATGGAAGCCGGCAAGGAGCCAGGACGAATATCCAAGCCCAACATCGACTGCCAGGTTGTTTCAGTAATTTCTAAAATTTCCTCTTCAAGAAATTGCATGCGCGTTCCTCCTAACCCTTCTTCACTCGATAACATGATGTCCCACTGATCGCGACCCGTTCATACTGATCATCAATATTTAGCGTGGTTTCTGAGCCCCCCAAGAACAAATATCCGTTGGGATCTAAAATTTTGCGGATGTTCCCTAATATATTTTTTTTCGTATCCATATCAAAATAAATCATGACGTTACGGAGAAATACGATATCCATAGTAGGGAATGACAACCATGGCCCGGCCAGGTTCATAGGTATAAAATCAATCCGCCGACGAAGATCCTCTTGCACCTGCCAACTCATCCCTTTTTTTACAAAATATTTAGTTAACAACTGCGCCGGAAGACCACGATTGACTTCAAGTTGACTGTATTTGCCCTCTCGACATTTTGTGAGCATCGCTTCAGAAATATCCGTGGCAATATATTGAATTTCCCAACCTTTCAGTTCCGGGAAATGTTCGAAAATCGTGAGCATGACGGAATAGGGCTCTTGCCCGCTGGAACTAGCTCCACACCACATATTTAAGCGTTTCGACCGACCTTTACGCGCAATAATTTCTGGAAGCAATTGCTCCCGGAGCACTTGAAACGGCATCAGATCGCGAAAAAAACTGGTTTCATTGGTAGTCATGGCTTCGACCACCTTCTTATGCAAGGCGCCATAGGATGCAG
>JAOUNC010000219.1 GCA_029881175.1 Nitrospirota bacterium
GGGTTTTTTTGCTTTGCTCTCCTAACCGCCGGAGACGCTTTTCCAAATCTATGACGTCATTATGTTTAAATCGGATGATTTCAGCCCCTCCCAATCGGCAGCCGTCATAAATGCTGGCATGAGAGTCGCCATCTAAAAGGATGACATCGCCGGGTCCGGCCAAAGCGGAAAGAACGCCAAGGTTGGCTTGATACCCGGTCGAAAACACAATGGCGTGAGGTAATTCATAAAAGTCGGCAATGGCCCGTTCCAATTCAAAATGGCTCAAGAATGACCCATTTGCCATACGAGATCCGGTTGTGCCCGTTCCTTCTTGCGCCAGAGCATTTTGCCCTGCCTTAATGCAATCCGGGTGAAACGTTAACCCTAAATAGTTATTGGTCCCGACGAGAATAGTGGGCTGTCCATTGATCATCGCTTCTGTTGGGGAAAGCACTTTTTCGACGGTGATATGAAAAGGGTTGACGCCGGTTTTCAGTAATTCCTGACGAATTTGTTGAATGCGGTGAAATTTTTCAAACAGGGACATAATTAGACTTTCACTAACGTTTCAATTTCATGAACGAGTTCTTGAACCGTTTGAATGGTCGGGAGGTTGTTGAGAGGAATGGAAATGTCAAAATGGTCTTCAATTTTCAGCAATACCTGCATGACTTGAAGTGAATCCAAGCCTAGCTCCGCCACAAGTTTGGTCTCTTCTCGCAACCGTTGCCCTTCCTTGGCGAAGGGTTTGAGTATGTCAAAAAGTTGGGAAAGAATTTCTGGGTTTGTCGCCATCACATGCTTGTAGTTTGGAGAAAAGATAATGCCTTCAAGGATTTATGAAGATGGTTATTCCATGAGATTATCCGATGTGAAGAGGTGACGCAAGCCTTTTGCCAGAGGTATTTGAGGCTTCCAGTCCAAGGCCTCTGTGACAGGGCTGCTGTCGCAGACCCAGTTTGGATGGAGAAGCTCGTTGACCTTCCCGGTGGTGAGCAGCGGAGCATAGCGCAGGAGTCTTGCTAGGATCTCATTGGTCATCCCGGCGGCGCGTAAGAATAGGGGGTGGCAATGGAGGTGAAGCCTTATGTGAGGATTAATGGTCTTGAAGACTTTTTCCCACGAATATCCTCCTGGGACTCCATCGTCAACTTCAAATATTGTTGCCGCAGGTGCCCCCTTTACCAACCAGCGCAGAATGACTTCGCTTAAATCTTTGACATGGATAAGCGAAAACCTGGCATTCGACGGACCAAGTTGTAAGCCTATTCCGTTATCAATAAGTTTGAACAGTGGAAGCAGGGCCTTGTCATGTGGGCCATACACGGCAGGTGGTCGAAAAATCACCCATTTCATGGAACCTGCCTCTCGGAATAATGTCTTTTCTCCCTCATGCTTGCTCCATGCATAGGGTGAAAGAGCTGGTTCACGGGCTGCCAACGAAGAGAGAAGAACAAAGGACGGTGGGGAAGGTTGAGCTAAACAGGCTTGGATGAGATGGGAGACTCCATCCACATTGGTTGGCTGAAAGGCCGCTCGATTACTGCCTCGAATCGTCCCGGCACAGTGAATGACGAATTGACAATTTTCCACAAATGCCAGCAGGCTCTGAGGGTTTTCCAGCTCGCCCAGGATAGGTTGTATTCCGACGACTTTAAGTCTTTTCGCTTGCTCTGAAGAGCGGACGAGGGCTTGAACCGAATAGCCAGCATGGCGTAAGTCATGGGCTATTGTTCCACCAATAAAACCTGAAGCTCCCGTAAGAGCAACGGTAGTAGCCATAGGGGAAAATTTCGGAGGTCGCGAGGTGTATTACTACGTCGATTTACGTATGAATGTTCGACAATGCAGCCAATTCTTCCCACTGAACTCGCTTGAGGAAGTCAGCCTTTGCACGGGACCGGGATAGTTTTCCGGATGATGTCCGGGGAAGCGTTCGTGGAGGGATTAATTCTATGTGACATGGAATCGAGAGTTCTGAGTACACCAAAGAACGAAGGCGGTTCACTAAATGTTCGCGTTTTTCACTGTTGGATTCTCGACATTGGATTACCATGACAGCCAGTTCATCACCCTCAGGATGAGAAACTGAGAAGGCAGAGGAATCTCCCGGGCGTACTTCAGGCTGTTGTTCTGCCATGAATTCTAAGTCTTGAGGGAGAATATTTCGTCCCTTGATGATGATCAGATCCTTAGACCGGCCAATAATCACCAGACTGTTATTGATCCAATAGCCAATATCGCCAGTATTCAGCCAGCCGTCAGAGGACAGGACTTCCTGGGTCATTGCTGGGGCATTGAAATATCCCGACATGGTACTGGCTCCACGAACAAAAATAGTTCCGCTATGTCGTTCACCAACCGCAAAACCGTTTGTGTCTCGAATTTCTACTTCATACCCTGGCAAGGCTACTCCACAGTTCACAAATGAACTGCATCGAATAGTATCTTTATCTGTGGTGGTGGGGGTGACGGGTATCGCCTGTTTTTCATTGGATAGCCAGTCTCCATCCACCAGGTCGACATCAAGTCCTTGATTCAGGGGAGCAAAGCTAATGGCTAGGGAGCATTCTGCCATTCCATAACAGGCTAGAAATGCTTCCTTCTTGAATCCTGAAGCTTGTAGGGTGGAGGCAAAGCGCAAGAGACTATCCGCACGGATGGTTTCGGCTCCGGCACCGGCGATCCTCCAATGTGAGAGGTCGAACTGTTCAGGAGATTCCTCGCCAAGCCTCCTTACGCACAATTCATAACCAAAAGACGGGCTAAAAGAAATGGTGGCCTTGCTTTTGGTCATTAATGCCAACCATTGTCTTGGCCGCATGGCAAAGTCACGCGTGCTGAGATAGTCCACGGATAACTGAGAAGCGATCGGGCCTAAGACAAACCCAACGAGTCCCATGTCATGGTAAAACGGCAGCCAAGAAACGCATCGATCCCCTGAACGTACTTGTAAGCCATTTCGAATGATGCCTGATAAGTTGGCCATGACCGCAGATTGCGTTACTTCAACCCCTCTTGGCCAACGAGTGCTTCCCGAGGTGTATTGGATATAAGCCAGTTCATGTGAGGCTAAGGGACAGAGTGGCTCTTGTGTTTCTTCCAAAGAAGCGAACACTTCTGGGCCCCCAATAAGAGACAGTCCTAAGCCAGATGCAGCTTCTTCGAGGAAAGGTTCAAATCCATCTGGCGCCATGGCTATAGAGGCCTGGCAGTTTTCAAGCAATCGGCGGAGTTGGCTGACGTAGGCTTGGTGCCCGCCCAAATGTATGGAAATGGGAAGAGGAACAGGGATTAATCCCGCATACTGACAGGCAAAGAAAAATCGAAGAAAGTCTGGCGTCGTATCGGCAACTAATGCGGCGCGTGAGCCACGTGGAAGCCCCAAGCTATTTAAGCGCTTTGCCAGACGTTGCGCTTGCTCTCGCAAGCCTGAATAAGGCAGCGCATGCGCGAGTTTCCCTCTTCCCGAATAAAAATTGCACCCTGTTTTTCCGTCACCTGCATAATTCAAGGCATCAGAAAGGGTTGCGAAATCGCCAGATTTCAGTGGCAATGAATTATTTGTTGGAGTTGCGACAAGTGTTTCGGGCATACAGGGCATAGATGTACTCATTAGTGAAAATAGAAATCAGTTTATAGTTAGCAATTGGCGTGCCACGGAAAGAATTCTATGGATTTAGGTAATTTTTTCGAGAATGCTTGCCAATCTAGTAAGTATGATGTTGTTCCGTGTCGCAAAAAAGACGCAATTCGAGTGAATTTAGACACAGCAATATGAAATGGCTATCTAATTGATTATACCTAATCTTTGGTGATTGGAAGCCAGTTTTCTTTGAGATGCGTAAGGATTGCCGTTCTGAGCGAGAGATCTGAGTTATTTGGCTTTTTGAGGTTTGGAAGTCCAGGCCATCCTTCATCCAGAAATTCATGCTCAAAAAATGTTGTGATCTCTGCAAACCTTGGGAAAACATGGAAATGGACATAAGGATCAATCATCATAAGCATCAGATAATTAATTTTTTGATAAGAGAATGCCTTGGATAGGCTCATTTCGATTTCTTGAATGACTTGGGGAAGCTCTGCAAAGGCTTCAGCGCTGATATCGGAAAAGGCTTTGGCATCATCTTGGCAAATCAGGACTAGTGAGCCAAGAGTCACTTGTTGTGGGCGTAAGACCACCACCCATTTTCGGTATTCTTTGATCAGGGTCTCTGGGTACCCGAATTTTTGCATGGTGGCATTCATCGTGATGGTCTTATATCGAATTTGGCTTGTGCTGTCTATGAGTAATTGTTAGGTATGGCATACGAAAAGTGTGAGCGCTCGTTTAGCAAAGATGCCTTTATGTAAATCCAGTGTTTTGGGATTTCTAATAAAATCATTGTTCATGAGGTGAATAAGCATTCTTGATACAAGTCTATAGAACCCAGCTCATTTTGAACTGATTTAGATATTATCATTTTGTAATGTGTGATATGTATCTTGTTGGATAGAGAATACGTTGAGAGAGCCATATCACCTGTTGCTTGGGACGGTGTGGGTGGGTCCTTGTCGCTGAGGAGGAAGGCTTTTATAATCAGGGCGATTTTTCTCCAATTTTTTTTAGCTATCTGGATCGTTCACGTTCCATTTTCATTCCTTTTACATTTCATAAAGGTAGGCTCGTTGTGCTGACAGGGCAATGGTATCAACAGAAGTACCACCTTGACCGGATGAACTTGAGAGAGCTTCTCTGGGCCTATCTTTCGTATCCAGGCATCCAGATCTACTTTCTGTTGTTAGTCGGCAGTTGTGTGTTGGCCCTTCTGCTCGCCCCATCGTTCTCCGGTTCTCCTTGGCAGCTGGGAGCGAGTATTCTTGGCACGTTGCTGGCGTATCCTTTTGTCGAATATGGTGTGCATCGTTTTCTCCTGCATGGGCGTTTTCTGTATCGATCTCCATGGACAGCGGCTTTATGGAAGCGGATCCATTATGACCACCACCAAGATCCTAATGACCTTCGTGTGCTCTTCGGGGCGCTTTCCACGACTCTTCCCACGATCGCGATTGCGACGTTGCCGATTGGCATTGCCATAGCAGGTTGGCCTGGCGTCCCACTGTCGTTTGCCACGGGGCTGGGATGTTTTATGGTGTATGAGCTCTGTCATTGTATGCAGCATCTCAGGGTCACTCCTAAAAACACCTTTTTACGTCGAATTAAACGGCATCACTTACTCCATCACTTTCATAATGAACAAGGAAATTTTGGCATTACGAGCCGGATCTGTGACCGGATTTTCGGGACCCTCTATCGACGTCCCGAAGACGTGCCGTTAAGCGCAACGGTTTCAAATTTAGGCTATGCCGATCAAGAGCGACTTCAGTATCCTTGGGTCGCCCAACTTTCAGAAGAGACGCATGAGACCCACTAATGGTCGGGGATT
>JAOUNC010000220.1 GCA_029881175.1 Nitrospirota bacterium
CTCACAAGAAGCATAAGCGTCGACAGAACCGTCCACATGGCCACGGCTTCCAACCCTAAATCCGGCCGTCCAATCAGAAGACTGCCCGATAACAAAATCATATTAGGATTCCGCCGTGCGGTGATGAGTCGAAAATAAGAATCAAAGGTCTTCCAACAAAAGATGACAAATCCGCCCAACCACCATTGAAAAATTCCTTCCACGATTCGGCCAACAATATACCCGATCAGAATGACCCAACAGGTTATCTCAAGCGTCAACCAAGAAAGTATGGGTACAAACGAAACGAGGCCTAGTCCCCAAGCCAAATACCAAAGGGGTGGATGAATTAAATCGATGCCATGGTCAAAAATATTTCCCAATTTAGTTGACGTGACGGTCACTCTGGCCAATTTACCATCAACCGTATCCAGAAACGTCATCACCCACCCTAAGGCCAGACCAAGAAGAAAATGGCCATACCCGAAGGAAATTCCTGCCAGAATCACTAAAACCAAACTCAAAGAAGTCACCTGATTGGGAGAAATACCCTTCGAGGCACAAAACCGCGTAGCCCATTGAGCAGGAACCGGCCAACAAAATTTTGTCACCAAGTCGGTGACACCTTTATAGGACCCTGAAAATAAATGCTGCTCCAAAACCTTCCGATTGTCCTCACGAATAGGCAAAACATACGGATGGTCAGCTTTTCGCAATTCATTAGAAAATGACCCAGAAAGATCTTCCAAGGTCACTGTTCTCAGATTCGGGAGTTCCAACAACCGCTCGTTTTGCATTTCTTCTAAAACTGAACGAGCACCCACCGCGTCCACATGAGCCGCAACAGGAATCGCATCCCTGCCGACCTTCATCTTCAAAATGACATTCTGTTCTTTTGATAAACTGCGTAGGACCCGTTCATCGAAAATATAATCGCCCCGCAGGATCAAGACCGAACTTCCATCAGGCAGATCGTTCAGGTCGCGCAATGCGTCAACAATTCCAAGCCGAATCAACATTCGCTCGAATCGGTCTCGAGAGGTCAGACTCCATAAACGGATACTCGACTCGTGACATATGTGCCAATACATGCTCATTGAAATCAAAATGGGACAAATACCATCAAACGGCCCGGCACCCAATGGCCATCCCATAACCTTTCCTTAGTCCTAACCAAAATAGAAAAAAACTTTCCAGAAAGACCCATTCGTACTCAGGAAAAATACGCCCACCAAAAAAAGCTCATCGCCACCACTAATCCTAAAAAGGGAATGGCTGTGGTCAGCAAAGCCGAGGCGCCAAGTAAGACACCCATCTGTTCGAATATTTCGCTGGTCAGGTAATAACCAATCCCCACCAACCCCCCGAGTAACACCCGCTTCCCTGCTGTCGCCGTTCGCAATGGCCCGAAGGCGAAAGGAATAGCGACTAAGATCATCAATCCTGTCTTTAAAGGCATGAAAATTTTGCCCCAGAAGGCGAGCTCATACCCGAGGACATTCTGATTCTTTCGTTGCAAGATTTCAATATAGTAGAAAAGATCCGATGGAGCGAGGGAAGAAGCTGGAAGTGTTAGCAGTCGCATTTCTTCGCGTTGCAAAGGCGAATCCCAGACGATCTGCGACAAAGTTTCCTGCGACACGTGAAACCCCTTGATGACTATTTTGTGAATATTCTTCAGAATCCATTTTTGAGGATTTGTCACATCAGCTTCTTCTGCAAAAAGATAGGCCGTCATCTGGCCATCATGATCAAACTCAAAAATATCAATATTTTGAGGAATTTCCCCATACTTCAATGCCTTGATTCGAATATAACGATCGTTTTCTCGAAACCACAGACCCTGTTTCCCCTGATACGCTTGTGAATCGGACAACGCTAATGAACGCGACCTATGGGCGTTCTGGTCCAGGATTGGCGTGACATACTCTTCCAAACACGCAACGATCAACACAAAAACGATCCCCACTTGCATGACTGCCCAGGCTATTTGGTAATGGGAAATGCCACTCATTTGCATGGCCAACAGTTCCCGCCCATTGGCAAGACCACCTAAGGCCAGAATACTCCCTAACAGAGCAATGAACGGTGCCAAGACAACAAACCGTCCAGGAAGAGTGAGGAAAACGAATTCACCAGCTGCCCAAAAGGTATATCGACCACCCTCAACCTTATCGACTTCTCCAATAAAATCAAAGAGGCTAAATACCGCCACCAGGATTGCCAACACCGGCAAATATCCCCTGATTAAACTTCCCCAGAGGTAACGATGAAGAATGCGAGTGGACATACTCTAGCGTTTAAAATAGTTCGTTCATCAAATAATTGGGATAAGGGTCGAGCGGAAAGACCCACCGACGATGCCTTTTGGGGTTCGACTTCGCTCCCTACCCTTCATGTTTATGAGGGTTTCCCCATTGCAAATTTAGGGATACAGACTAAAACGCTCACGAGCATCCCTAGTCCAATAACCATCCACCAAAGACCGGGGAAAACGGGAAACGTCCCTTGTTCGACCAAGGTTTTCACAATCAACCCCAAAAAATAGTACACGGCAAAGAGGATCGTTGCGGTGAATATATTGGCATATTTACCTTGTCGTGGGGAGGAACGACTCAAGGGTATTCCCAACAAGCCCAATAGAATAGTCGAAAATGGAGTCGAAAACCGCCATTGAAGTTCAGCAATATCCTTTGAGGAGCTAGACAAGACCAAGTCGCTGGTAGGAGCTTCCTTCCGTCTATATTCGGCAATAATCTCTTCAGGAAAAATAGACAATCGCGAGAAATGGGCCATATGAGTCATGGCTCCCTTTCGAGTCAATTTATATTCGAACCCATCATGCAGCACCGGGATAGGCGTTCCAGTTTGTGAATCGATTTGCTCAACCGCTTTTGCCGCTGAGATAATTCGCAAACTATCGCCATGCTCACTTTGCACAAACACCCGCTCTAGTCGCTGAGATTGTTGATCAACACCTTCCGCAAATAGTACGAGCGCTCCATCACGTCGTTCATAAAAATGCCCTGCTTCCAAATGGCTGATCCCCAATCCAGCCTCTCCTTGAGTCTTTAATACATAGCTCTCTTCATAGGCTAACGGACGAAGATACAATGAAAACACGGCCACCAGAATCGCCACGCACCCGGAAAGCAGAGCAATCGCTCCCAGCACCCGATAGGGGCTCATTCCAGAAGCCAAAAGCGCTTTCATCTCCGAGTCAGAATACAATCGCCCTAAACCCAGGATCACTCCAAAATACAGAGATACGGGAAGCAACACCTCGAGAGCAATGCCAATCTTTAACACAATTAATTTCAAGAGCATGCCGGTTGAAATAAGCGCATCCACCGCTTTGGCTAAAAAGATGATCCAACTATATCCTGCAAAGAGAACGACAAAAAGTATACAGACCATAATCGAAGGCTTGAGCACTTCTCGAATCACATATCGATCTAGCATATTCATCTCTGTCTTCCTCGCCAAGGCTTTACATTTCAAACACGTGATGGTACTAGTCTTTTTACAATGAATGCTCTTATTTTAAGTGCGGGTCAGGGGCAACGGTTGCTCCCATTTACGGCAGACCAGCCGAAATGCACGGTGACAATTAATGGTCAATCCATTTTAGAATGGCAAATCCAAGAGTTACTCCGATGCGGCATCCAGTCAATTCATGTCGTGATCGGCTTTCGAGCTGAAAAAGTGGAAACCTTATTGGCCAATCGATTCAAGGCGCCTTCCATCTCTACGCTGTTTAATCCATTTTTTTCTCTCGCAGACAATCTCATGACCTGCTGGATTGCCCGGACGGCCATGACGGAAGAGTTTGTCTTGTTGAATGGCGACACATTATTTGAAACCGCCGTCTTAGAAGGACTCCTGCAGGCTCCCCCTGCCCCCATTACCTTAGTCACAGATGAAAAATCTCATTACGACGCAGACGATATGAAGGTCATTACCCAGGGCATCCAATTGTCTCGCATTGGGAAAACACTCCCCTTAGAGCAGGTCAATGGGGAGTCAATTGGCATGATACGTTTTCAATCATCAGGAGCCCAATTATTCTCAGCCGCTCTGGAAAAGCGTGCTCGCCAACCCGAAGCACTCAAGCAATGGTATTTATCGCTCATTGATGAATTGGCTCAGCAAGGGCATGTCTCGACGTTTTCCATCAAGGGACTCAAGTGGGCTGAAATTGACAATCCTTCAGATTTAGACTATGCCGAACGTCTGCTTAAAACCTGCCAATTACTTGAGGACTCTCCGCAGAACATGCAGTAATTGCGGCTGCAATCCTCTCTTCCCTAACGTGTCAATCATTGTCATGCCTCATACGAAAAAAACGGTCTATCTCAACGTCCTCCTTATGTCTCCTCATGCTAATTTTTTTGACGACGTGACAAAATTTCCTCAACCAACTTCAAATCTTCAGGGGAATCCACGTCAATTGCCGCTTCAGGAAAAGGAACCATGACGGCCTTGATCTGAAGATCGAGACGTTGACTCAGGTGATGCAGTGCATCCGACAGCGATAACCACCCCACAAGATAACGAACTAACACCAGTGGCCCAAGGGTACGAATTAACCGAATAGGATGTTTGCGTTCCTGTTCAATATGACTCCAAAATTCCACCAATCGTTTGGCTTTGGGAGTAAACAGCGCAAATAGATTACACCCACAAAACCCTTCACCGCCCAATCGGATCACGGTTCGTTTCGTCTTCGGATATGCTGCGGCAACCAGAGGATACGAGACGAGGCCAACCGCCACGTCGACCTTGGCTCGCTGAGCCTCCCTCACAAAAAAATCAACAATATCCGGAGTGAGTAACGCATGATCGGCTGTTGTGACCAGCAGAGGAAGATCCTGGGGATGTTGGGCCAAAACCTCACCAACACTCAGACTGGGCCCTTGCTTCGGTTCGATCCACTCAACCCCTCCTGACTCAACGAGGGCTTGAAGAAAAGAAATGCTCTCCACCGTATCCCATGAAGGTCCACACAGCATTCTTTTGTCCACCGTCTTAGCCTGTTCTAACGTCCGAAGAACACGAGAAATCATCGGCTCACCACCGATCTTAGCCAAAACCTTATTCGAAACACCGGTCAATTTGGCAACAGGATCGTCAATCCCTCGAGTACCAGCCAATAGAAGAACAGCTATTCTTTCCTTATCAGTCATAATGTCCAACGCGACGGTAATTACGCTTTAGATTATGCTTCATCCCTGAAGAGTCTTTTCATAAATCCTATACGTCTTATAGGGTTCAGCCCCTAAGGACTCAAGAATATGGCACATCGCTTTGTTGCCTTCCAGGATCCAAGATAACTCAACCTGTTGAATCCCCTTTCGCAAGCCAGCATTCCTCACGGCTTCAATCAAGCTATAGGCCATCGCTGCCCCCATAGGGGTAGATTGAAA
>JAOUNC010000221.1 GCA_029881175.1 Nitrospirota bacterium
TTGGGCCAAAAATAGCCCATCCCATTAATCAAAATTACCACTAACAACCCACCGATCATGAGCAACGACAACCCAAGCGCCCCGCCACAGAGCCAAATGAACAATGAGCCCGAATCCAGAAATTTCTTTATTGAAAATTTCCCCATTTTCTTTCTTACGAATCCTATTTCTTACTCCTTATTTTTCACTACTCACTATCAAAACTGTGAATACTTCTGACGAAGACGCTGGCGAATCAACTCAGCCATCGTGTTAATCGCAAAGGTAAACGCAAAGAGAATCAGGCCAGAAAGGAACAAGACTCGATACAAGGTTCCGCCATGGGGAGCCTCCGGCATTTCAACCGCAATATTGGCAGAAAGTGTTCGGAAACCATTAAACACGCTCCAATCTAAAATGGGCGTATTGCCGGTGGCCATCAGCACAATCATGGTTTCTCCAATAGCCCGGCCAAAGCCGATCATCAAGGCCGAAAATATTCCGGGGCTGGCCGATACCAGAATGAGGCGGGTGAGCGTTTGCCATTGAGTCGCCCCAAGGGCGAGAGACCCGGCAATTAAATGCTTAGGAACATTGGAAAGGGAATCTTCGGCAATACTAAAGATAATGGGAATGACGGCGAACCCCATGGCAAAACTAATCACAATCGCATTGCGTTGATCATAGACCAGACCAAGATGATCCGTGATCCATTGCTTATAATTCCCACCAAACACTACCGCTTCAATCGAGGAGTTCAACGCCAGGCACATTCCAACTGTGCCCACGATCGCCACCATGATCAAGAGTAAATCAATTCCATATTTATCTAATCCCGCAAGAGATCGAGGTAACACTTGCCAAAGCAAACACACCAACCCAATCACCACAGGGAGGGTGAGGATCCCCGCCACAACGGCCGGAAAAATTTCCTCTAATAATGGTGCAAACCACAGGCCGGCCAAGAAACCTAAGACGACGGATGGAAGTGCTGCCATAATCTCAAGGGCGGGCTTCACGATGGACCGGAGATTCGGGTGCATAAACATCGCCGTATAGACGGCGCCCATGACCGCCAGTGGAATGGCCAGAATCATGGCGTAAATCGTTCCCTTTAACGTACCGAAAATAAGAGGGATAAGCCCCAGCTTGGGCTCAAATTCATCAGATCCACTTGAAGACTGCCAAATCATTTCAGGATCTTCATAGTCTTCATAGGTCACCGGAAAAAACAAGGATCGAAACGTGACTTCAGGGTGAGGATTGTCAATGGAAAATGTCTGCAAACGCCCATCCGCCCCTAACCACACTGCGCCATTTCCCTTGGGGGAGAAACGTAGAGCTGTGGACTCAACCCCGACCTGATCAAATTTCAGCACCGTTTGACCCGTCGTGGCATGATGCAATACGACCTGCCCGTGACTATCTACCGTCAAAAACCCTTTATCCCGTTGAGAGGGAGAAATGGCTTGGACCGCACCGGCATGAGCTTGAAATGTCGTGACTTTCCGGAGTGGAATGTGTGACGCTTGATTCCCTTCAATCACTGGAACCCAGGTCATCACCTGACCAGATTGTGTTCCAACAATCAATGTTCGCTCTCCAAGCAAATAGGTCAATGCTGTGATAGCATCAGCAGGTTCGCCAACGGCAATGCGTCGCACTTCCGCGTTAGCCCCATCCTGCAATGACCATTCCAAAAGCTCCCCCTGGGCAGTCCCAGCCACCAATCGCTTGCCAAAACGATCTAAGACCAGATGCGTAATGGTTATCTCTTGTGGCACGACTAACCCGCGTTGAGTCACCGTCACTTCATCGGAGAAGGAAAATTCCCCAGGCTCTTTCACTTCCGTCACCCACAAACCACCAGAACGCGTGAATGCGGCGATGACCTGTCGTTCATCTTGTTGCGTATGGGCGTGACGCAGCAATTCCTCACCATCCGGAATCACGCGAATAGGATCATCCATTTTGCTACTGGGGACAATGGTTCGAATGGCTCCTTTAAACACAGGGCGAAATTGAATTGTCACTGGAAAAACCAGGCCTTCTTGAGTGGCCACACTCACGCGGTTCCCTTTTTGTCCGATGAGCACTGATGACTGCACCGTACCGGCAATCTTGAGCAATCCCCCAACTTCGGGGACAGGAGCCCCCTGAGGCATCCGTAAGAATTGCAAACGATTCTCCGCCAGCACAAACACCACCTCTTGATATTCATCAGAACCAATGACCGTGGTGTTCGAAGGAAAAGTCCGTGCCTCATGCACTTGCACCGTGGCCACAAGGTCGCCACTGGCCGAACGGAACAATGGGAAGACTTCCCACACCAAATAGAGAAAAATCCCCATGATACTGACAATCGTCGCAAGACCCCCAACCCAGACCACTATTCCGGCTGATCGATCTGCCACATGCCGGAAACGTCGATGAGCTGTTCGCTTATGACTGTTTGTCCATGGTCTCGACGCTGTAGAAAGTTCTACGCCGGAGTTGGGGAGAGGCTGGTCGGTATCCATAAAGGCCTAAAGGATGAAGGTTGCGTCGTCATAAAAAAAGCCACCTCCAGGCCATTCGGCCAGGAGGAGGCAAATATATTCGCCTACACGGCTATTCAAGATTGCCATTTTGCTTTTCAATGATTTTTCCACTCAAGGGGAAATACCCATCTTTTATGACCACTTGCTGCCCTTCTCGACTATACACATACGTCAAAAACTCTTTGACGATGGGTGACAGGGGTTTATTGGGAGTCTTGTTGACATAGACGAATAAAAACCTCGACAACGGATAGGTCCCGTTCGACGCATTCTCAAACGTCGGCTCCACAAAACCCTCTCCATCCTTCATGGCAAGCGGAATAGCCCTCACACCGGAAGTTCGATAACCAATACCACTGTATCCTATCCCCGCTTGATCTTTGGTCACACCTTGGACCACAGAAGCCGAGCCCGGCTGTTCCTTGACTTGATCTTTATAATCACCGCCCTGCAAGACGACCTTTTTGAAAAACCCATAGGTTCCAGAAGCCGAGTTTCGACCATACAAACTCACCGGCGTCTTGGCCAATGATCCCGTCAAGCCTAATTGGCCCCATGTCGAAACATCATCCTTATGGCCCTGCCGACGGGTTTTCGAAAATGCGGCATCCACCTGTCCCACCGTCATACCCGTGATTGGATTATCTTTATTCACATAGACCGCCAACGCATCGATGGCCACGGGAAAGGCTGTCGGTTTATAGCCAAACTTGGCCTCAAAGGCGTCCATTTCCTTGCCCTTCATTTTTCGCGACATGGGACCCAATTGTGCTGTCCCTTCAATCAAAGCAGGAGGCGCGGTACTAGACCCTTTGCCTTCAATCTGAATCTTTACATTCGGATATTGTTTCCGGAAGCCTTCAGCCCACAACGTCATTAAATTATTGAGCGTATCCGATCCAATACTATTCACATTCCCGGAGACCCCGCTGACTCGCTCATATCCTTTCCAGCTAGGATCATCCATGGATTCTTTGGCCCATGCGGTTGAAGAGCCCATCCCTCCGACTCCATAGAACCCGAACAACAGCCCAACCATCACAACCCCAATTCCCATCATCCATGTTTTTAACGCGGTCTGCATGAACAGTTCCTCCTTGCGTGAAGCTAAAAATTGTACATATTTCAGATGTCCCTTATGTAACATCTATGTTACAAACGTGTTAATTGCCTGATAATTGTGCAGCGCACTCATAGTCAAACCACTGCACACCGCCAAGCCTTTATCCGAATTTCCAAAATAGCATCAACTTGGTGGACGGTGACCACCCCTTCTCGTCGGAACCCTCCCAAAAGTGAAAATAAATCACCCCAACGAATCCATGGAAATTGTTCTACGATCATTTCCAACGTGACCACGTGTTTTTCTGCAATAAAATCCAAGACCGTTTGCCCAACTTGCCCATCAACCATTGATGGGCCCCCAACCGTTTCTTTCATTGTCAGCATCTCCCACCTCCAGGGTTCATTCAATGCCACCTCTGTAGCCAATCCTACTTGCAGCATATTGCTAACAGGTTGGGATCAGGTTACAGCTCTGTAACGTTTAAGGGCATGCTGAACAGCCAGCCAACAGCATTCCTGCTTTGTTGTGGGCTCCACATACTCTCTGTTGCGCATTCCACCAATAACTCCCTGTCCCATTTTTCCAAAGTCAGCATTGAGCCAAGAGATTTTTTGCACATCAACCAGCATGCCCCGAGCAGAAATGAGGCGAGATTGGAGCTGCATATCAAACTTAGGTCTCTTCAATTTTTTGTCGATAGAGTGAGGAGAAGCAGAAAGAGGATCAAGGTCGTAGAACTCTTTGGTCAACCTAGGCCATCGTCTTCAAAACGACAGAAAAGACTCTTCATCATTTTCACCCTTCCTTGAACCGGCTCCTTCTCATCGGATAGCACCATTCCATGGCCAATAACCCCATGCATTTAGGCCACATTCTTCTGGCGGCCGAGAGCTCTCCCGAAGTGGCCCTGCTCATACAAAGCTTCTCCGCCTACGGCTTTGAACTCACCCTCGTTCCTGATGGCGAAACTGTCCTCACTTACAGTCAAGACAGCAAGCCAGACCTGATATTTTTAGATGCCACGCTACGGGGGCTGAGTGGGTTTGAGACCTGCCTTCGCCTCAAGGAACAGGCCGAGACCAAAGACATTCCGGTTATTTTTGTCACGGCCCCATCAGATTCCCTCAGCTCAGTGAAAGGGTTTTCGGTGGGAGCAGTGGATTATGTCACCAAACCCTTTCAAATAGAGGAAGTCATTGCTCGCATCACGACTCACTTAAAAGTCAGAAACCTGCAAGTGCTCCTTGAAGAAACCATCTCCAATCTTCAGGAGGAAGTGGCCGAACGCAAACGTGCTGAAGAAGCTCTGCAGGATTCAATGTTCATGATTCAGCAGGCCAATGATCGCATGAGCAAGGATCTCGCCGTAGCCGCACGAGTCCAGCAATCGCTCTTACCGGAAATCCTTCCAGTCATACCTGGGGTTGTCTTTGCCTGGAACTATCGCCCCTGTTCAGAATTAGGTGGGGATTCATTAAACGTGTTTCAGCTTGATGAGGATCACGTGGGATTGTATGTGCTGGATGTGAGCGGGCATGGGGTTTCGGCATCCCTGCTATCAGTCACCCTCAGTCGTGTGCTGATCCCTCGGCGCGACTCCTCTTGCCTGTTTATCAAAGCCAACCGGGCGCCTGAGGCAGACACCCTCGTTTCTCCCGCAGAAATCGCCATTCGCCTCAATCGCATGTTTCCCATGACCGAAGACGGTCGTCAATATTTCACATTGATCTATGGAATCCTGAATATTCGTACCGGAACATTTCAATACACCTGTGCTGGCCATCCCCCGCCCCTATA
>JAOUNC010000005.1 GCA_029881175.1 Nitrospirota bacterium
TATCTGATATTTATCTCCCATGGCTTGCAAAGCCCCATTAAGAAATCCCACACATTGTCCTGCTGGGACATCCTTCTCTTCCCAAACCCCTGGCTCAGTTCCCGGATATTCCACCTTCAAGGCCCCTTCCTTCACACAGAAGCTTTCCAACAATGCTACTTTACGAGCCGGATTTGATTGAGCCTGAAGACTGGTCCGAATTACAAAGAAATTTCTAGGCAACGACTCTTTGACCGTATTGCTTAAAGTCTGTTGGACCTCCGCCGTGATCAGTCCACCGTTGGTTGTCGCACGGATATTAGGTGTGGAAAAGGTGAGGGACACAGGAGAAGAACCCTTTAGGGGGAGAGACCATTCTGCCGCCCCCAGTTGCAACGCCACAGATAGACCACCATCGTCCATCTTGCCCAACACGGCCTCAGAATATTCTTGAACGGTGATCAAACCCTGGTTTTCTAATAAAAGTTCCGCAACTGATTCTTCCTCTGTGGTAATCACATCTCCAATGCTCAAAGGAGACCGATATTTTGGGGCATATCCAGGTCCGTTATTCATTCCCGGGGTGACCGTCACCACGCCCCGCAATCCCGCGATGAGAGCTTGGTTCTTTGAAGCTCCTTGTTGGGCAAAGACTTCAGATGCTTGAAGAGCCAAAAACCATCCGGGTCCAACAATTTGTAAGGCAATTACGGTAGATAAAAGAATTTTGTGAAGAATCATGGTGTTCAAATTTCCCAGAGAATTTTTGCGAGCATTATTCCTTAATCATCGTTCCCGCTGCTTGCTCAGCATTCAGACAAGACTCTAAGGGTTTCTATCAAATTTGTAAACTTTGTGTCCATTACACGAAAGACCTACAGAATGATCGAATTCCCTCTTATTTTCTCAAGGTATCTTTGCATTTCCCCTAATTCTTTTTTCAAAGTGCTTCATTTGCTTGCATTGTCCACCGATAGATCTCGGTATGTCCTTCTCCTGCTGCCATCGTCTCCTTGTTAGACATCTTCGCTTTGACCGTTCGAGGAGAGAAATCAGCCAATTTTCCAGGAAAATGTTCAAGGGACTTCTGATCGCAGGCGGGCTTTGGTTTTGCGGGATTAATCTGGCCGGATGCACCCAGCAAGGCCGTTATATGGAAACCCATGAGATTTCCAACCTGAAAGTAGTTTTTTTAGATGCCCAAAGTCTACAGGACATGTGGAAATCTAAGACGGGAAAGCCTGGCACACAATTTCAACCATGGCTACAAAAGGATTTGGCATCCGTCAAAACGGTTCGAGGTTTCTACGATTTTTCAACGGAAACCCTCTACTGCCCAAAATGGAACTATGAAGTCTGCGGCCACGAACTCCATCATGCTGCCCTGGGGCACTTTCATCCCAACGAGTAAATTCACTTATTGAATAACTAGTCACTTCCTCCCTCGCTTGACAATCACTGTGCGGGGGCATTGTGTTGTTCTTTTAAAAACGGTTTTAACTGATCATAGGTTTGTCGGAGTAAAGCAGCATCGTGATCCCAAGCCTCCATTAACAAGGCAAACCGAGCCTTTTCATACCTTCCTGGCATCCAGGCCATAGCAAAGAGATTCCCCTCGTCTGACCAATATAATTGCATGACTGAAAGTTGCCGGCCCAAAGCATTAGTCACTTGATAACGCGATCTCACATCGGAGTATGGAGGTTTTCCAGGAAATCCCGTTTGCATGCGAATCCCACCAAATGCATACGTAATATACAAATGGATTTTGGACAAATGCTTAGCTCGTATACCAGCTTCAACCCGATCACATTCGTACCCTAAAAATTCCAGATGCTCCATAATCGGCTCCCTGGGGGCAGAGGTTTCGGCATGGACTACCGAACACATGAACAGGAGGAGGAAGCTCCAAATCACTACGGCTATCCTTTTCTCCTGATTTTCACTGTCACAATCTCTGTATCCTTTCCCTGTGTGCTTCACCATACTTTCAGCCCCCTTCTTTTTTCCTTATCTAGGAAATACTTACTTACCCCGATAAATCCCCTCGGCGTTATCCACAGGAAAACGTTATCCTCGATCTCTGAACTGCGCCTATGAAAATTGACAAATATCCTGAAATCTTTGTAAACCCTTGCCCTCATTGTAGACATCGTTCTAACCTGATGTAAATTTTCCTGTTCCATCGTCCCCCTTAACATTTGGACTCATCGAATATTCAGACAATCGTAATACCACAGTTACTCCTTCTCGAACAGGATGGGTTATGCATAATCATAGTCTTCAAAAATTAATTCTTTTCTTCATAACTCTCATGATCCTTGCCACGCTCTGTGCGGGGGGCGCCGCCTGGGCGCAACGTGCGGATGCGAATGTCCTAGCGGCCAATGCCGCCATTGCTTATGACGATAAACAATACGAGGAAGCACTCCATCTGTTAAACCAAGCCCTTGGCTTAGATCCGCAACATGAGCGAAGTTTATTCTATAAAGGTTTGGTGTACTTGGGGCAAAAGAAGCCAGAACAGGCCATCGGGCCACTGGAAACCGTCCACCAACTCCGGCCAGAAGATTTAGACATTCAGCATCACCTTGGCGTGGCATATTTCGCGGTAGGGGATTATGACAAGGCAAAACCGTTTCTCGACGCTGTTTATGAACAAAGTCCTGATACGGAAAACCTGGGCTATTATGTCGGATTTTTACGATATCGCGAGAAACAATATGGGAAGGCAGTTGAAGCGTTCGATCGCAACCAAACCCCTAGCGCGGATATCCAGCAACTCAATGGCTTTTATCGTGGGTTAGCCCTAGGCGTCCTCGGGCTTCCCAGTGAAGCTATGACGGAACTCGAACAGGTTCAAAGGACTCAAGCGATTTCTCCACTCACACAGTCATCTATCCGTATTCGAGAAGCGCTTTCTGCTGGACAAATTTTTGGTCCAGAAAAACGGTTTCGTTTCCAGATCAGCGTAGGAGCCTTCTATGACGATAATGTCGCGATCAACCCAGATCCGGTTAATACCATTCCTGTCTTGAATCCCCCGAATAATCCCAATACGGTCATAGACAGCCTTCGGCAAAGAAATACAACGGCCCCAGGGTTCGTCACCAACCTCCGGGCTGACTATTCGTTCTATAGGCAAGGTCCTTTCGAATTGACCGGAACCTATTCGTTTTTTCAAACGGTGAATGGAAATGGATTAGACGAATTCAATATTCAAAGTCATCTGGGCGGGGTATCAGGATTTTATCGCGGGGTTCTTTCTGACTTACCCTATCAGCTCGGAGCGCAATATACTTATGACTATGTTTTTCTTGATGGAGACGGGTTTCTTTCCCGTCAGACCCCAACATTTAGCACCACAGTTCTCGAACCAACATTTACCCTGCCTGGGTTGGGAATCATCGGAAATTTGACGACTTTTTTGTATCGCTATCAGATACAGAAATTTTTCCGTGAACCTGGCGACAACGATTCACGTTTCCAAGGTGACTCACGGGACGGATACAACAACATGTTGGGCCTCATCCATGCTTTCCGTCTTGCCAACGATCGAGTGCTGCTTCGCATCGGCTACCAATATGACAATCAAGTGACCGATGGTTCCTCGTTTGACTATCGAGGTGACCGCCTGCTGACCGGGGGGCAATTTCAACTCCCTTGGTGGGAATTGTCGCTACGATACGATTACGATATTCACTGGCGTGATTATAAGCATAATCAAACCACTCCAATTTTTACCGATCGTGACGGAAAACTCTCGAAGCGATATGACATTCAGCAAACCCATTTGGTTCAACTGACGAAGCCGCTACCCAATGGCTTCTCACTCACCGCTCAATATCAGGGCATTCGCAACCAATCAAAGACTGCCCTCTATGATTATTCTAAAGATGTGTGGACCATGCTTGTCACGTGGACCTATTAGTTTCCCCAGAGATGCCATCTGGTAAATTACTCACTGATTACCAATGGCCTCTCGGTGCTTCTCCCTTTTCGTCTTATCCGAGTAGGTATTTCTCATCAAGATTTTCTGGGGCAAGCTGCCCTCAATTGCCAACTCTGCCTTTCCTTCTCTACTCATTCCTATTGCATAAGTTTAAATTCTGCCAAGAAGGATCAAATCTGTCATGTTTTTTTACGTAAGTTGACATTCCTTCGACGAGGGGGAAAACCACTCCCCCTATCATTCCTACATACTGCTTCCAGAAGCATGAAACAAATTCCAGCATCCTGATCCAACTTCACTCAATATCACCACATTATTTCTATCGCCTTTCATTCTTAAAAACAGGCTTGTTTATTGCTTGAACGCCTTAAGAAAGTTGGAAAATTTTCACATTCATTTTTCTTAAGGGAGTCCTATCCATGTCAAACGAACACCAACCACTTCGAAAAGGCCTCCTATTAGGTCTCGCCATCATTCTTGCTTCTTTACCCTGGGGATCGGCCCAAGCCACCAGCGTCTTTATTAATGAAATACATTATGACAACACTGGAACGGACGCTGGAGAGGCCGTTGAAATTGCCGGCCACGCCGGGACAGATTTAACCGGCTGGTCTCTCGTGCGGTATAACGGAAGCAATGGGACAGTGTATGATTCGGATGTGTTAGGCGGAGTCATCCTAAATCAACAAAATGGCTTTGGAACGATCCTCCTCAACTACCCAATAAATGGCTTGCAAAATGGTGCACCGGATGGCCTGGCTCTCGTCGACGCAAGCAGCAACGTGGTTCAATTCCTGAGTTACGAGGGTTCCTTTACGGCTGTGGGAGGAGCAGCAAATGGGTTGACGAGTACGGACATTGGGGTCTCCGAATCTTCCAGTACCTCTATTGGAAATTCTTTACAGCTAACAGGCACAGGAACAATGTATGGGGATTTCACCTGGGCCGCAGCCATGCCCAACACTTTCGGTGCCGTGAATACGAGGCAAACATTCGAGAGCCAGCAACCCGTTCCAGAACCTTCGACCATATTTCTATTAGGCTCCGGCTTAACGGGCCTCAGCTTCTGGCGTTGGAAATCTCGAACCCACCGCTCTCTGACCTGAAGAAACACCTGAAGGGGCCTTCCTATCCAGGGAGGCCCCTGACCCTTCTCATGACCTTCAGCCCTATCAACCAAAAAGTTACCGGCATTCCAATCCACAGTAGCTCACTCCAGAGAACGCCCATTCCCCATGCAGAAAAAAATTCAAAAAGACCAATGGGCGACACGATAAGAGGCCGCCACGGGAAAAAATACCGGGTCGAATCGAACGGCGCAAAAAACGCAATGCCCAACCCCCCATCAGTCATCGCATCCAAAATCCCATGAGACATGGTCACACAAGAAAAATACAGCACAAGAACCCCAAACGACCGACTTCGAAATGGAAGATGAGGAACAGCCAGTCGTGGTACCAGGAGGCCCACCATCACAGCAAAAATCAGGGAATGGCTAAACCCGCGATGCCCCATCATATGCTCATAGGGAATACCTAACACCAGGCCGATGACATCCACATCCGGCAAAAGACAGCAAGCGACCGTCAGCCACCAAAATCTTGAGGTGTGGAATTCGGAGCTGGTAGTTTTTCCCATGGCATACGCCACGGCTATGTGTCCGAAGCCCGAGGCCACATCGTTCCTTTCAGTTGAATTCATGATATCCTAGGGACATGAACCATTCTAGGAACTTACATTCTCCCAAATGGATCAGCATATTAGCCTGTATCCTGCTGTGTCTCACTATCGGTTGTACCCCGGGTCCTTATCACTCCAACGGGGAGAGCCACGTTTCTCAGACCCTTGCTCCCTCCGATAGCCAACATGTCAAATTCCATCGTACATCGCAGTATCTCACGATGCGGGATGGGGTCAAGATTGCTGTGGATCTCTATCTCCCCGCCGAACTTGAGCCAGGCCACACAATTCCTACGATCCTTCATCAAACCCGTTATTGGCGGGCTATCGATTATCGATGGCTCGTCTCTGTCTTCAAAGAGGACGAACCACGGGGGATTATCGGGTCCTATGCGAAACGATTTCTTCAACAGGGCTATGCGTGGGTCGATGTGGACGTACGTGGCTCCGGCGCATCATTTGGCACACGCCCAATTGCCTGGTCCCCGGCCGAGATCAAAGACGGTGCAGAAATTGTGGATTGGATTATTGCCCAACCCTGGTCAAATGGAAATGTCGGTGCCATGGGCATTTCCTATAGTGGCGGGACTGCGGAAATGCTGTTGGTCAATCAGCATCCGGCCGTCAAGGCGGTCGCGCCGATGTTTTCGGGGTTTGACCTCTATTCGGAAATCGCCTTTCCGGGCGGCATCCATCTCACATGGTTTACGGAAACATGGAGTCAGATCAATAACCGGCTGGACCACAACCAATTACCTTTCCCCAGCTTGGTGGGCAATCTCCTCGTTCGTGGCGTACGGCCGGTCGATGGGGATTCTGACCAGCACCTCTTATCCCTTGCCTTACAGGAACACGAGGCCAATTGGAGTCCTTACCGTGAAGCCTCGGGGATTGTTTTTCGGGATGACCCTCCTCCATCACGACAAACTGTCAACATTGATGCCCTCAGCACACAAACCTATGCCGAGGATATTGCCAAGTCAGGCGCAGCCATTTATAGCTACAGCGGATGGTTCGACGGGGGATATCAGTTAGCCGCCATCAAACGGTACCTCCGGCACCAAAAGCCGACGCATCGACTCATTCTCGGGCCATGGGATCACGGAGGGAAACGGCAAATTAGTCCCTATGGCCTGGGACCGGCTCAGTTCGATCACGCGGCTGAACTGATCAGATTTTTTGATGTCTATCTGAAAGATGTTGCAACCGGAAGCCCAAACGATCCACCGATCCGCTACTACACCATGGGCGAAGAACAATGGAAAACATCGACAAACTGGCCGCCTGAGTCCTCTCCCATGTCGATGTATTTCCAACAAGAAGGCGGGCTATCGATGGAACCTTCTCCGGCAGCGGACCACCCCGATCGATATCAGGTCGATCCGACCACAGGAACCGGCAAACATTCCCGATGGAATACGCTGGTGGGTATTTCGTTGAAAGATCCCTACCCAGATCGGAAAGAACAAGATCAAGCCTTGTTAGTTTATACGTCGGATCCGCTTTCAGAAGCGCTCGAAGTTACCGGGCATCCTGTGGCCACCGTCTACCTCTCTGCCACAAGTCAGGAAACGAACCTCTTTGTCTACTTGGAAGATGTCACACCCGAAGGAGACGTGCATTACGTCACGGAAGGCGAGTTGCGGACCATCCATCGGCGGCTACAACCGGATGCTACTCTCCCCAATTCAACACATCCTCTTCCCGTTCACTCGTTTCGCCGTGCCGATGCCGCCCCGCTCATTCCAGGTGAGGCAGTGCCCCTGCTTGTGGAGTTGCTTCCCACATCCTATCAATTCAAACAAGGCCATCGCATCCGGATCGCCCTGGCAGGAGCCGACAAGGATCATTTCCAAGCATTGGATGGTCCAGCGCCAACATGGGAAGTCTGGCACACACAGAACCGCCCTTCTCATATCAACCTACCGATTGTTCATTAAGACATTAACGCCCCTCAACTGTCATCCCTGCAAGTTGTTAGCAGGGATCTCTTCAAAAACCCTCTTTGTTTTCCAAAAAGAAATTCCCGACAAAAACCTCGAGAATGATGGATATCGGATATAGTAATTCTATGGCATTAAGGGCTACACGAAGAACTTCCAAACAGCCCCGTCGACGACGAAGGGGAAAACGTCAAACGACGTTCACGATCCTCTGGGGCCTTATCGGCAAATGCTTGCGTGCGCTCCGTGCGCTAATGAGGGCGGTGCTGGCCTCACCACCGTTGGTTCGTGTTGTCGTGATCTCTACCCTTCTGCTTCTCCTGTGGCTCGGCGTTAACTGGAGCTTTCATGCGTTTCTTAAGCCAAGCGAAATTTTCTTTCCCTTAGACCAATCACTTAACAAGCGCCCTGTCCAGACGTGGAAGGAATACGAAGCCCTCTTCCGCGAGCATGCAACCGCGGTCATTACACCTGAGTTTCTTGCTGCGCTGGCGCAGGTCGAGGGTGGGGGGAATCCTGTAGCAAGAACGTATTGGCGATGGCAGCTGACATGGAATCCCCTGGCGCTGTACCAACCGGCGTCAAGCGCGGTTGGCATGTACCAGATTACCGATGGGACCTTCCGCGAGGCCACGCGCTATTGCATCCACGACCACGTCGTGGTCGAGGACGGCCCGTGGCACGACCTGCGATCATGCTGGTTCAACAGTCTCTACATGCGCGTCCTGCCCAGCCATGCCATCGAATTAACAGCGGCCCTGCTTGATCGCCAGGTCACACAAGCGATAGGGCCACGACAAATGGACACCGTCACGCTTCAGCAAAGGCAGGATCTGGCCGCCGTGATTCACCTCTGTGGAGCTGGGACCGGCCGCGCCTATGCTGCACGCGGGTTCAGATTGACTCCGAACCAACGATGCGGCGACCACGACCTGAACAACTACTTAGAACGAATCAATGGGTTGAAGCATAGATTTACCAAGCGGGCCGGAAGAAAAGAAACGATCCGACGAGCGCGCTAGGAGCCTGTCTGACCTTGGAAGAATCGGGTGCAAAAGTTTAACCTTCGCCATTGAGACATCGAACGAACACTTTGGGAGGACAGGACTTCTCAATCAGCCTGTTATCCTTGTATCTTAGGAAACGTATGTGATCGGAGAGTTTCCTTGGAAATTCTCGCTCCTTAGAACAGGACCGGGACAAATCTCACGACACTAAAGGCCAGGAATTGGCCGAGGGAAACATCGCGAGATCCCCAACATACCCACGTTGGCCGGAAAGGGGTTGGGGTTCCTGAAAAAACACAACAGGCCTGGTATCAACTAAGAGACCAAGCCCGTTTAAGGAAATTGAGAGAAGTGAACCCAATGGCCATCTTATCGACCTTGACAATTCCGCCACCGCCAAAGAGCGAGGCCAGCTAATCCCGTCCCAAGCAATAAAACGGTTCCTGGTTCAGGGACTGGATTTATTTCACGTTGAATCTTCTGTTCAAACACAGGGGCAAACGCATTGAAATCAGCTGCAAATGACTGAAAGGCGTCCTGCCCACCAATCACGTTTGCCCCCCCGTATTCGAACGCATTAATAAGGTCAGTGGCATCGAGTCCGAAGAAATCACGGTCGTTCAACCAAAGGGCGTTGATCGTGGTACCGCCGCCGGCAAGGAAATTATCACGTGCTACCTGTACGGTTGGGCAAATGCTATTTTCAAAGCTGCAGCCGTCGATGTCCTGTGCTCCTTCGGACACAATATCGACAACCTGCCGCCCATCAAAGTCATTACTGTTCATGTCAGCTAACGCGGTATTGAGCAGATTGCTCTGCCCGTCGCAGCAATCTGCATCCCCACGACGTGCGGAAATGACTGCCGCTGCAAAGGCATGGGCACTGGTGGTGTCGGTGATATGAAACCAGTCCACCGCTGTCACAGTGGTCGTGGCGAAATCGACGAGCTTGACAGCGATTCCAGTACCTGTCGCTTCAATCGCCTTGATCACAGCCGCGCTTCTAAAAGTTGCGGTAATGCCCTGGCGCTGTAGGTTAAAATCTATACGATCAATACTCCCCGATACGTCAGTTGCTAGATACAATTCCAAGTTGACGGAAACTGCATGCGCTGCCGGGTTCATCCCAAAGAAAATAACTGCACCAAGGATGGCACTGAAAATTGTGTATTTTTGACAATTTCTCTTTAAAAATCCCTTAAGATAGATTTTCATTTTCAGCAGTCCTTTCTTGTAATTACTACTCGGGCCGCAGTATCGGCTACACTCGTGGCACAGAAAAATGATCGAACGAGAACCGGAGTGCGTTGGATTCCCTTAAGGTCTTGTTGCACCCGAGCTTGCAGGGACTCTCTCTAGCGAAGGGGCTTCTTCCTCACGCCTTGTTGCTTCAGGTGATTCCAAGCGAATTCATCCGGGTTGACCTCCGGAGCGAAGCCCGGCAAGAAAATGATCTACCAACGGCCTTGAAGGGATTGGACATATTCTGCCACGATTTTCCCCAATGAGCGGGATGGCATCCACGACAAGGAGCGCTGAAAGCCAGCGGCCTTGCTGCTATGATTTGAGAAATTGGGTGAAGAGCTCTTTGTTAAACCGCCGAGTAAAGACCTTGAACCAGAACTCGCCGCGTGCGTTGACCAATTGTCGCTGACCACTCGTCTGCACTTCTATTGTGATTCCGAACTTCTCGTCGATCAAAGCTTGCAGGATCTGGCACGCCCAGAGGCCAAAATCAAAGCCGTACTGACGCGGATCCTTGCCATTTATGAGTCGTAGGATCTGGCGCGTTTGCCGATCCCTGAGTTTCGGCGTCGGGCCAGAAACCTTCCGGGATCTATCCAACATCCTTCGCCACACATAATTATCGATAGATCGTCGTGCAACACCTCGCTGGTTTGAACTCGCCGCAAGGTTATGATGGGGATATGCTCAGACATCTTGTGAGACAAAGTTCGTTCGTCGTTCTGCATGTAGAAATTCTATCAGAGTCCCCGCTTAAGTTAAGGGGCAGAAGGGATATCAGGCGAATACTGGGGTTACGCAGCACGAATCGTCGGAGGCGATTGACTCCGGAGCCAGAAACACGCAAAGCGCAGCGTCGTCAAAACCGCATGGGTGACTTTCAATAGGACCTTCCCCCAGTCCAAACCACCTTGGCCACGATATCGATGACACGGCGGCGCAGGGTGGCGGGGTAACTGGTCACGGGCAGGAATTGGCCTCACACATCATCCTCGAAGATTTCCGAGAGAAAGAAGGCAAGAAACATACTGTAGTAAAGGGCGGCATTGGCAAGGAGTGATTCCCAGGTTTCACTTATCTTTTGTGAGACTACCCACACTCATCAATATCCATGAAAAAATTTCCAGATTCCGCCACCCGTTTAACCTTTTGTGGGAGATGAACTCTTAGACTTCTTTTTGAAACCAATTTATTCTGTCATAGGTGTTATTGCTGGGCCTGATGTTGGGCCGTATGAACATTGGCTATTGAGGCTGATCGCGGCTTAATCAAAAACACGCCATCACGAATTGTCAGCAGGACGGCGGAAACCCGGGGTTCCGCATGGACTAGACGATTCAGTTCTTGAATGGCTTCCGTATTGGAATCGAGCGGAGGATTTTTTAACACTTCCCCACTCCACAGCACATTATCAATGAGAATCACACCTGTTGGGGCAATCAACTCCAACGCCTTTTGAAAATATTTCACATAATTGGCTTTATCGGCATCGATAAAAATGAGATCGAACGGACCGGTCAAAGCAGACAACGTTTCGAGAGCGGGTGCTAAGCGAAGGTGAATCTTGAAGCCATGAGGACTTTCCGCCCAATATTTCTTGGCCAGGGCCGTCGACTCAGGATCGATATCACAGGAGATGACTTCTCCTTCATCGGGAATGCTCTCCGCAAAACACAACGCGCTATAGCCAGTGAATGTTCCAATTTCCAAAATGCGTTTGGCGCCAACGCTCATGGCCATGACTTTTAGAAACGCCCCTTCCAACGGCCCCACAACCATTTGCGGACATTCCATTGTGCAATAGGTCTCCTCACGCAGCCGACGACAGACATCGGTCTCCCCAAGGGAATGGGCTTCCGCATAGGCTTCAACATCCGGCAACACCATGGGTTTCATAATAGCTCCCTCCAGAAAAAATGAATTTTACCCATCATCAAAGAAATCATTTTCTTCTCCCTTCCACTCTCTCGGCAAGCACGAAATGTCTGTTATTTTGTAGAGACGTCCCGGTGGGACGTCTTCTTAATCAATACAGATGGATACCCGATAACGAATGCCGGGGATGACAAAAAGAAGATTAACGCCGGTGATCCGACCAATGAAGCATGCGGGTGTTTATTGCCAATTCCGGAATGGCTGACGTAAAGTGCAATGCGTTCAATCTGGCAAACATCATCACAGGAAAAGGAAAGTATCCATGGCTACTCTGGTTTCCCTTGACGCCTTAACATCCAAACTTCGAGAGATTCATCATTTACGCGATGCGGCGGCAGTCCTCTCGTGGGACCAGGAAACTTACATGCCACCACGAAGCGGAGCCATTCGAGCGGAGCAGCTGGCCACGCTTCAAACGTTGGCGCACAACCAATTTGTCTCAACGGATATTGAATCGCTACTGACCTCATTTCTAGATATCGAAACCGGTATCATTCTTCCCGAACAGCAGACTTCCCTTGATGAGCCCACGCATGCCCTCCTTCGGGAAACTTGGCGTGATTTTTCCCGTGCGAAAAAATTACCCTCATCATTTGTCAACGAACTCGAACGGGAATGTTCTCTCGCGCAGCAGGTCTGGGCGGAAGCTCGAAAAACCAATGACTTCCAGCGCTTTCTACCAAATTTAGAACGCCTGGTTGGACTCAAACGGCAAGAAGCGGACTATTTGGGCTACACCGATTCGCCTTACAATGCCTTGCTCGATACCTATGAACCAGGATCAACGGTCGCACAGCTCCGGCCCCTCTTTGCCGAGTTGCGAACACATCTGATTCGATTACTCGATCAGATTCGGAATTCCCCTGTCCAACCCAATACCAGTTTGCTCACCCAATCCTTTGACACCACTAAACAGGTCGACTTTGGCCGCCTGGTGCTCAAACACATGGGCTACGATTTTCAGCGCGGGCGTCTCGATCTTTCGGCCCATCCCTTTACCACCTCGTTCCATCCAACGGATGTGCGGGTTACAACGCGGGTCTTTGACGCCGACCTGCCCTCCTGCCTGTTTAGTTGCATCCATGAAGGAGGCCATGGCTTGTACGAACAAGGATTACCCTCCAAGTATTATGGGACGCCATTGAGCGAAGCCATTTCCTTAGGCATTCATGAAAGCCAATCACGCCTGTGGGAAAATTCTGTGGGCCGCTCCAAAGCATTCTGGCAATATTTTTATCCTAAGTTACAGGAAATCTTCCCAGCCCAACTTGGCGGGGTGCAGGCAGACGAATTTTATTTTGCCATCAATCGGGTAGCACCCTCGTTCATTCGGGTCGAAGCCGACGAGCTCACGTATAATCTTCATATCATGGTGCGATTTGAAATTGAGCTGGATGTCATTGAAGGCCGAGTTCAGGTCGAGGAATTACCCGAAATATGGAACGCAAAAATACAGGAGTATTTAGGGATCACCCCACCCAACGATGCAGAAGGTGTGCTCCAAGATGTCCATTGGTCATTTGGCGCTTTTGGATATTTTCCCACCTATACATTGGGAAACCTCTATGCCGCTATGCTCTTTCATCAAGCTAAAAAAGATATCCCTACCCTTGAAAAGACTATTGGAGAGGGGAACTTTCTTCCCTTAAAAAATTGGCTGAATGATCAGGTACATCAATGGGGACGGCAGTATTCGGCCAGCGAACTCATTCAGCGAGTGACAGGCCAAGCGCTGACCCCCGAGCCCTTTATCCAAGACCTTGAAGAAAAATTTGGCAACCTGTATCAATTCTCGACCCAGCCACATTCTCAAAACCCTTCCTAATCAATCAACTTTAAAGGCGTTTTACATCTTACCGGGCAAATCCACCGACAGCTTGTCATTCGACTCTCCACATCCCTAGCCTACTCCCACGTTTCACGTGGTATTGCCAACAGCGGACACAATTCCCTCACGTCCTACACATGGCAATCCATATCTTTTAACTTAAATGAAGGAGCATCCGTCATGAAATTCACATTCAAACCGCTGTCCACCCTGATGCTGGCCCTATGCCTGTCATTGGGCTTATTTCTTCCCATTACTGGGGCTATGGCTGCCATCAAAACGGATTTGAATACAGCAACCCTTGAACAGTTGGAAGCCGTGAAAGGTATTGGGCACGATACGGCACAAAATATTTTAGATTACAAAAAAGAACATGGAAATTTTGGCACGATGAATGATTTAGAGGCGGTCAGTGGGGTAGGAAAAGTACGCTTAGAAGCGTTAAATGAAGCCTTTATGGTTGAATCCTCCAAGAAGGGTGAAAAATAAATTTCTATGAAATAAGAATAAATCGGTCAACCGTTGCCCTTTCCCCAAACGAAAGGGCAACGGTTGCATTCTCAATCAACATTCATTTTTCCTTCCTTCAAAGACCCGATCCAGCTTAATACCCCATAGCCGCATTTAGCTTTTTGGCCTGGGCCGATGTCAGGGTAAAGGCTTCCGTGGTCTCCACACGAGATGGCACCAGCATAATCGTATGGAAGGAAATATCGCGAATCGCGAGCTTTTGCTCAGGATTATCTGCCGGACTTAACTCCACCGCCTCCACCGAACTCATGATTTCGCTGGTATCTTGCTGCCCATAGGCTTCCACCACCGTGCGAATCATGTCCATAATCTGTTGATTCGTCTCATGCTCAGTGATTACCTGATCGACTAACTCAATGACAGGGTTCGCCTCTTCGGTCACATCAAAATTTTGAATCCGTTCTTTTCGACGCAGGAACAACAAATCATTATCCACATCCTTACTGAATGCGCCGTAAGGAAAACGCACAAATTCCCAATGCAAGCCCTTGAATCCTTTCCCTAACATTTGCAACTCCGCCAGAAATAACAACTGTTGCAATTTCACGTCACTCATCAAGCCCATGGATTCCGTCAAGTGCAAGGTATAAATCAACAAGGCCCGATCACTCGTTACTTCTATGGGTTTTCGCATAGATTCTCCACATTTTCAGTTAACACCAGAAACTTCTATAAATTCCTTGACCCCATCAACCACTTGCGGTTTAATAGTCCCTTCTTCATTCTTGGAAATCTCCTCCCATGCCAAAACCCGTCAAAGAACTCGAACTGCTCAAATCCCATCTCACTAAAAACAGCCTAAAGCTGACCCGTCAGCGCGAATTAATCTTGACGACGTTTTTAAAATTAGAGCATGTCACCGCGGAACAGTTATATCATAATCTGGCCAAGAAAGACCCTCACATTGGACTGGCCACCATCTATCGAACCTTAAAACTCTTTTGTGAGATTGGCCTTGCCCAGGAGCGCCATTTTGGGACACAGACCCAATTTGATAATGTGGCGCACAAAGGCCATCATGACCATCTCATTTGTACTGAATGTGGGAAAATTGTGGAATTTAGCAATTGTCAAATTGAAGAGCTTCAAGAAGCCGTCGCCAAAAAAAACGGGTTTACCATAGAAACCCACAAACTAGAACTTTACGGCCTCTGCGATACCTGCCAGACAACATCCTCAAATCCTCAATAAAGCATCCATTCTTTCTTTCCTCCCTCTTTCTCCCACAGGCTTTACACCTATCCAGGCCTTTAGGATACGACCATAAAGATCTTGCTCCGCACGGGCAAGACATTGTAAGGTATTAATTATGAAAATGATTATCCAAATCGATAGGAAATTCAACATGATTCCTTCCTTTTCATTGCCTTTGACTTTCATACTGTTGTGCTTTGGAATGCTAGGGGTTCCGGATCTGTATGCCGGAGAGTCGGTTGTGGTGTATTCGGGGCGGGCGGAGCGCCTCATTAAACCCGTGCTGGATCACTTTCAACAAACAACCGGCACTACGGTGCAACTTCTGACCGCAGGTAGCACAGAATTGGTAAACCGATTACGTGCGGAGGGAGCCCAGTCCCCTGCTGATGTGTTTATCACGAATGAGGCCGGTGCGTTGGAAATGGCGCGCCACCTCCACTTACTCCAACCAATTACCCTTCCGAGCGTGGCCACCACAATTCCCACCCAGTTTCGCGCACCTGACAATAGTTGGATCGGGCTTTCCGGACGCATTTGGATTGTCGTGTACAACACCAATATGGTCGACCCTTCAACCATTCACTCTCTATTGGATCTGGCCACACCCTCATGGAAAGGGAAACTGGCCATCCCTAATGCCAGCAGCGAATATCTTCAAGCCGGTGCGTCGATGGTGCTTGCTGCCAAAGGGGAAAAGACGGCCGATGCCTTCTTGCAAGGCATTCGTGATAACGCCGGCAATGAGGTCTATGGAAAAAATCGGCAAATCGTAGATGCTGTGGCCAAGGGGAAAGTCGCCGTGGGTCTTGTGAATCACTATTATATCTTTCGCCATTTGGACACAGATCCCCAAGCGCCGGTCGCCCCTTTGATTACTGACCAAGACAACGATGGCATCGGTGCCATAATGAATGTGGCGGGCATTGGCCTTACCGCTCATGCCAAACACAGGTCCGCTGCCAACGAATTGATCACCTTTTTAATGTCCTTGACCGGGCAAGAAATGTTTGCGAGCATCAATAAAGAATATCCGGTCAATCCTTCGATTCAGGCAGACCCTGTCTTACCCCCTTCTTCGTCGTTTCGCGCATCTACTATTCCCTTAACTCGACTTGCAGAACTTCGTGAACCCATCATCCAAACCATTGAACGCTTAGGCCTTCGCTAAACCTTCCAGGTTGTTGAACATCTGCCGCCATTTGTCTTTGACTCCTTTGTCGATCATGGCATTGGGGACCGCTGCGATTTTGACGTTTCCCCTGCTCTACGTCACCTACTCAGCCCTTACCGGCGATCTCTCACTCATCCCACGGCTCTGGGCCACACGCCTTCCGGAATTACTCACCAACACGATCTCGTTGGCACTTGGGGTCTCAATCACCACCTTGACGCTGGGCGTCTCCACGGCCTGGGTCATCACGCGTTATCAGTTTTGGGGCCGCGCATTTTGGGATTGGAGCTTTGTGCTACCCCTGGCTATTCCATCATTCGTCTTAGCCTATATCTATTCCTATTTGCTCGATACCGCCGGGCCGGTGGAGCAAGCCTGGCAATGGCTCACTCACTCCGATGCCCGAATCCCGTCTCCCTATGGTTTCATGGGCGCTCTTGTGGTCATGACACTCAACACCTTTCCCTATGTTTACTTGCTGGCTCGTGCGGCCTTCCAAAATTTCAATCTGTCCTTTGAAGAAGCGGCACAGGCCACAGGGGCCACGCGATGGGAAACGTTTTTTCGTGTCTCGCTTCCCCTCATCCGACCGGCACTGGTAGCCAGCATGTTCCTCGTGATTCTCTATGTGGTATCGGATTTTGGCGCCGTCTCCCTACTGCGATTTCAAACCTTCACGTATGCCATCTACCAACAAATTACCGGAAGATTTGACTACCAATCCGCCTCATTGCTGAGCCTTTTGTTGGTGGCCTTTGCCCTGATCTTTCTGTTTGCCGAACGCTGGTTCCGTACACAAAGTCGGTTTTATCAAACATCTGGTCGGGTCCGAACCGCAACACCTAAACCCTGTTCGTGGACGAAAGCCATCGGGATCAATCTGGCCTTTCTATTCATTTTTTCTGCCGCCTTTGGCCTTCCAGTCCTGTTGCTCATTCAATGGACGTTCGCCGCATGGACCAGCGGCGAATTGGAGTCCTCCTTGGGTCGTTATATCTGGAACAGCCTCTTCCTGTCGGCCATCGCCGCCACGGCCGCGCTGGCGTTAGGAACCCCTCTGGCCTATTTGGCTTCACGCATTCCGACGAGATTCCATTTAGCCTGCTTACAAGGTGCGTATATTGGATACGTATTACCGGGACCCGTCGCAGCCCTTGCCCTCCTCATGGTGTTCACCAACACCCTGCCTTTTCTCTATGGGACTATTCTGGTTCTCATCCTGGCCTACGTTGTTCACTATTTGCCGGCAGGGCTACAAGCGATGGAATCAGCTTTGCAACAGGTGAATCCAAATCTAGAAGACGCTGCCCGCAATCTCGGAGCCAAAAGGATTCGGACATTTACGCAGATCACTTTTCCCCTCGTCCGCAAAGGATTTTCGGCGGCTTGGTTGCTCATGTTTCTCCTCTGTATGAAAGAACTGCCTGCGACGTTGCTCTTACGTCCAATCGGGTTTGATACCTTGGCGGTGCGCATTTGGTTGGAAGCCAGCGAGGAGCTGTATCAGCTCGCCGCCCCTCCCGCGTTACTCATCGTGCTTTTCACAATCCCTGCCGTCTTTTTATTGTCCAAAAAGAATTGGCAGGCAGACTAGGCCTCAGTACAATAGTTACTGAAAATTTTCCATATCTCTTTCTATTGATACAGACCAAATTGATCCCGTGGCTTCATCTACCGATACATCCTCCTCATCTACTCCGACACCGATGTTGGAATTGGAAAACATTACCTGTGGGTACCAGCCCAATGCCCCCACGGTTCACAACCTATCTCTCAAGCTTCAACCGGGAAATATTTTGTGCCTGTTAGGACCTTCAGGATGTGGGAAAACCACCACGTTGCGCGCCATCGCTGGATTTGAAAAACTTGCCGCTGGAGAAATTCGCTTGCAAGGTCAGGTTCTGGCTTCGGTTTCGTTTCACCTGCCACCCGAACAACGTCGAGTGGGAATGGTCTTTCAAGAATATGCCTTATTTCCACATCTGTCTGTTGAGGATAACGTGGCGTTTGGGCTATACCATTGGCAAGCGGCGGACCGGGATGCCCGTGTTCAGTCTTTATTAGAGTTAGTCGGACTCAAAGGACTTGAACATCGCTTCCCCCATGAACTCTCTGGCGGCCAACAACAACGTGTGGCCCTGGCCCGTGCCTTAGCGCCCAAACCTCTCATGCTCTTGCTGGATGAACCGTTTAGTAATTTAGATCCGGATATGACCATCAAAATGCGGAAGGAGCTCTATCGAGTGCTACGGCAAACTAGGACCACGGCTATTCTTGTGACCCATGATCACGAAGAAGCCTTTGCCATGGCCGATCAGGTCGCGGTCATGCAAGAGGGGGTCTTAGTGCAATGCGATACTCCAGAGAGTATTTATCAACAACCCTCTTGCGCATTTGTGGCAGAATTTATCGGGCAAGCCAATACCGTTCCAGGTATCATTAACAATGGCGTCGTCGAAACGGAAATTGGGGCCTTCCCCCACCAGTCAAATTTTCACAGCGGCAGCCGAGTCCTGGTGATGATTCGTCCCAATGAGATCCAATTTACTCCAGCTGAGAGGGGTTCAGGGCACATTGAAAGCCGTCAATTTCAGGGCTCGCAGACCCTCTATGGCATCCGTTTGGCATCTGACCATCTGATTCACTGCTGCATGTCGCCAATTCCCGTGTATAATATTGATACTGTGGTAAAATTACAGGTCACCATCTCCCAAACCGTTCTTTTTCAACAACCCGCTCTTTCGTAGAGTGAAAGGAGGCTTTTCGCATGACATCCAAACACGGCACGCATTGTTTTCGATTGATTTCTCTTTGGGCCGGTGTGCTCGGCTTGGTTCTCGGATTTCCCCTATTCGCCTTAGCGAGCGGCTATGGTCATGGGGATGTCCACCATGCCACAGGAACCACCTCACCTCATCAAGGATCCGGCATGCCGGGACATAGCTCGGGACACCCTGGAGGCAGCATCCACAGTGAACATGGAGCAAAAGGAATGATGCAGGATGAGAGTCACGGTTCCCACCAAAGTGCCTCAACCTTCATTGATCATATTTTGAAATACAAAGACGGGATGGCCATTACCGAAGACCAGGCAGCCAAACTACAAACCATTAAATCTGACTTTGAAAAAACCAAGATTCGAATGAAGGCGGATATTAAGCTCACCAGCGTGGACCTCCATGACCTCTTGCGAGATGACAAGGGCTCACTCAATGACGTCGAAGCCAAACTGAAAAGCCTCTATGACATTCGCGCCGGACTGTATTTCGCATCAGTCAAAGCGAGTCGGGATGCTAAAGCCGTGTTAACGGAAGAACAACGCGCTCGGATGAAAACCGTTCATGACCGCATCAACGCGTACAAGAACACAGGCATGGGGAGCAAAGGCCATCCTGGTGGGTACCAACACCACGGAAAAGATCAGAAAAGTTAGACGATGCTATCAATCGAAGCAACTAAAAAAAAGGGGCCTTTATGGCCCCTTTTTTGTTTACCTCAGAAAAGAGGTTCGAAACGAGCACTTCAGCTCCATCCATTTTTCTTCAGTGGTGGGGATCCTGAGGGTCGTGAGCCTTGTCATCTTTGGCTTG
>JAOUNC010000222.1 GCA_029881175.1 Nitrospirota bacterium
AAGTTCTGACTCCTCCGTCAACCCCTTGACGCCGGCATTTTCTTCCCGGCATCGCCTTCCACCAAAAACTTCCTTATTTTTCAGCAACATTTTCCTGCTATCTCTTCTTGCCGGGTAAAAAATACTTGGGTCTGGTTTTTGCTGAATAGGTCTCTCAGGTTGGAGATCATACGAAACGTGAGAAGATTTCTCTGGATTGTCCTTCTGGCGATCATCTGGCCAAGTACGGCTGCGGGTGGGGCATGCTCCGATTTCCCATGGCAGTATCCGCGAGACATGGTGATGCCTCATGTGCTTCAGGAAGGGCAGAAAGCCATGCAATCGGGCTTATTGTTGGACGCGCACAAATTGTTTTCTAGCTACTTAGTCGAACAACAGGAAGGGGTCTTTGCGGATGGGGTCAAGTGGGCCCTCGCGTCGCTCCCGGATCCGTCTGATGAACCTGGAAAAGAATTTTTGAAACAAATTGAACGCCTTCAAGCGATGAAAGCGGCCGAGCCGAATAATATCTATGCGCCATGGGCACTCTGTTCAATGGGGCAATTGTATTGGGATGGGGGATGGCATTCCGAAGCCAGTTCCCTGTTTGAAGAATTTCTTAGTACCTATCCCGACCATTTCTTGGCAGGTGGGGTGATGGTGGAAGCTGGGTTGGGCTATTTAAAAAATCAACAATTTCTGGAAGCGGCCTTGGTGCTTCGTCGGGTTGTCGAAGAGCCAAAATGGGAGGCGCATCGACTCCGTGGAGCCTTGGGGCTGGCTGATGCGACGGCCATGTCCAAGGCCTGGCGGCAAGCCTATTATTGGTATCGAGTCGTTGAGGCGGAAAGCCCTGAGCTCCTGCGACAGTCCGAGCATTCGTCGTATTTGTATGGGTTGACGGAATTAGCCGTGGGAGATTCCCGTCAAGCCATACCTCGATTTTTAACGGCGGTTAACCTGCATCCACATCAGGAAGCTGCCGGGCAGGCATTAATTCGAATTTCCGAAAATTTGTTACAAGAAGGTCATCCGTTCTTGTCGCTGTGGTTTGCAGAATATGCCAACCAGCGTTTCTCCGGACAAGAAGCAGGTCGGCGAGGACAAGCGGCGCTCACCAGATGGGTGGTGAACTTTTTATCAGAAAACCATTCGAAGGATGAATGGGTCAAGGTGTATCAGCGTTTAGATGATTTGGAAATTTACCTTTCCGTGTCCTGGGACCATGTCGTCGAAACATCTCGTCTGTTACGACAAGCTCCAGAACCCGATTTAGTTGATGAAAGTCTGTTGTGGCTGGGGCGAGGGTATTTCATCCTCGGGGATATCCCGTCTGCCATTCAGTCCTTGAGATATCTTGTGGTAACCGGTACTTCGGTGACCTGGCGACAGGAAGCGCAAGACCGGTTAAGCCGTATTCTTGATCAGCAGCTAGAAACTTTTTCCGATCAGCAGGCGTGGGTTCGATTACTCAAGTTTCACGAAGATCAGCAGGAGGCCTTTCATGTCGTCCCGTTAAAGCGGGAACGAATCCGGAGGGTGGCTCAGGCCTATCAGCAGGTGAATCTTCCCTCGAAAGCCATGCAATGGTACGACCAATTGTTGAAAGAACATCCGGGCAGCCCCCTGCGGGAGGAGATCTTTGCGCAAAAAGTTTTTTTGGCGGACAGCCAAGGTTATGCTCCGTTGCTTCGTGAAGCGGGAGAGGTCTATCTCATGGAGTATCCTCAAGGTCAGTGGCGCGCTGAGGTGTCGGCCCTCTTAGGCATGGAATCGTTAGAACGCGAGGACTATTCCACGGCGATTCAAGAGTTGTCGGATGCGATTCAACAGACAGCCGGTCCCGCGTTGAACCGATATGCTCTCCGACATCGGGCACGAGCCTATCAAGGGGCAGGGAAAAGGGATTCGGCTCTTCAGGACTTACGTCAGTTGGTCTCGGTGGAGCCTACGGAAATGGCGGATGTGATTCGGTTGGGCGATTTTCTTTTTGACCAAGGCGATTATGCGGAAGCCGAACCGTTATATGAACAGGTCCTGGCTGCTGAAGCCGCGGTCCCATTGAAAGCCTGGGCGAAATATCGATGGGGGATTTCATTGGAATATCAAGGGAAGGTCAGCGCCGCGAAAAAACTCTTGGGTGAGGTGCGGCAATTAGAAACGCGATCACCAGAATTTGAAAATACGATTCGTGCGGCAGCCAGCGCGGTGTTGGATGAATTTTCGTTGAAAGAGAAACCTCAAGCCGGGAGACGCAATGAAGGGACATAACGCAACGTCAGTACCCCTGTTGGGCGGGGCAGGGGAGTGGGCGGTGGATGCCCCATCGCTCAAGAATGAAGCGGGGCAATGGCTCAAGAATCCTTCGTTACATGTCGCGATTCAAACCATCCAGCCCAAAAAGCTGCATCCTGAGGGGCGGCAATCCCATGAGAATGATCACCGCCAACGGTTAGTCCATCTTGGGGAACAGGTTGGCCGTCTGGCCCATGATATCCGGAATCCCTTAACCAGTATTGAATGGTTGGCCACCTTGTTGGGACGGGAACATCGCAGTCAGCAGGAACGGCAGAAATTGGCCGAGCAATGTATTCAGGCTGTTCGGTCCTTAGATCGGTTGGTTTCAAATGTATTAGTTTTGAGTGGTCCTCAATGTGCTCAGCGGGAACCGGTGAACATTTCGTCCCTCCTGGATGAGGTCGAAATGCTAGCTATGTATCCCTTACGAAAAAAACGGTTGATGATTCACTATCATCGAGAAAAATCATTGACCACTATCCTGGGTGATGAATCGTTATTGCAACAAGCGTTACTCAATATTTTGGTGAATGCGATTCATGCATCGGCACCGGACAGTTGTATTAATCTGTCCTGCCGCAAGGAATCAAGGCTCTTGGGTGACCCGGGGTTGCTCCGTGCGGTCGGGGGGGTCGCGATCAGGATTCGGGACCATGGGTGTGGAATGTCAGTAGAGGAACGCGCCAACATGTTTCTTCCGTTTTATTCAAAACGGAAGGGGGGGACTGGTTTGGGTCTTTCAATCGTGAAGCAGATTGTTCACCTGCATCAAGGTGTAATTGATATCACCAGTCAACAAGGAAAAGGGACAAGCGTTGATCTTTTTTTCCCTCAGTAAAGGAGAATGGCATGCTTGATTGTGGTAGTGGGGCAGGACGAGGCATCCTCGTGGTTGAAGATGATGAACAGTTGCAGACGGCCTTGACGACCGTGTTGAGTCAGCATGGATATGATGTGACAGTGGCCAGGGATGGGCATGAGGGCTTAGAGCATGTTGAGCGAGATGCGCCGTGGCTTGTACTCACTGATCTCAGTCTTCCGGGAAAGGGGGGCATGGAGTTTTTGCGAGAGGTGCGGACGCAAGGCTATCAAATGCCTGTAGTCGTCATGACGGCCTATGGTGGGGTCGATGTCGCCGTCGAAGCCTTGAAGTATGGGGCAACGGATTTTCTTCAAAAGCCATTTGCGTTTGATCGGTTGGAAAAACTCATTCAGCAGTTGGATGATGATCGTGGGGATCAACGTCTAGAAACAAACAGGACCCAGGCCATTTCGGCCTATGAGGAGCCACGCGAAGGATTCCTCACCCGTGACCCTAAAGTGCTTCGAACGTTAAAAATGCTGGATATGGTGGCCGGGAGTTCTGCCACGATTTTGATTCAAGGGGAAAGTGGAACAGGAAAAGAAGTGCTAGCCAGGCATATTCATCGCAAAAGCACGAGAGCCCACCAACCCTTTGTGGCCATTAATTGTGCTGCATTACCTGATGGCCTGTTGGAAAGTGAATTATTTGGATATGAGAAGGGGGCGTTTACCGGTGCGCTAACGAGGCGGGCTGGAAAATTTGAACTGGCAAACCATGGCACCTTGTTGTTGGATGAAATCGGAGAGATGAGTCTAGGGCTGCAAGCGAAATTGCTGAGGGTACTACAGGAACGAGAAGTGGACCGTCTCGGTTCACGGCAGCCGATACCGGTGGACGTGCGGGTGATCGTTACCACAAACCGGAATTTAGCTCAGGAGGTACAAGCCGGGCGATTTAGGGAAGATGTGTATTACCGCTTGAGCGTGATGCCGTTTACGCTACCTCCTTTACGAGACCGCCCTGAGGATATTCAATTGTTGGCCGAATACTTTACCCATCGGTCGTTTCGGCGAAACCATCGTCCTTGGAATGGCATTTCTGAGGAGGCCATGATGTTTTTGAAAAGTCGACCATGGCGGGGCAATGTGCGGGAATTGGAAAATGTCATCGAACGAGGGGTGCTCTTTGCAGAGAATGGCCCTTTGCAGGTGGAACATTTTCAGTTTGACGAGCCGACATTAGGCAGCGGGACCACGCAGGCCCCCAGTGGAACGATTTGGGAGATGGAACGTGACCTGATCTTACGAACATTAGGACAACATAATGGGAATCGAACCCATGCGGCCAGAACCTTAGGGATCAGTATTCGAACATTACGGAATAAATTGCGGGAATATCGAGAGCTCAATGGTGGTGTGTCATTAGGGGTCTAAGGCGTAGGTGGTCGTATGCTGAGTGGGTTGGCATGTCGAGCAGAAAACATTTTTGGTTAACCGGTTGAGAAAGCCTAGGCAAAAACTGCCAATGAATGGGAAAGAAGTTCTTGGAAAAGATGGCACGTTAAGCAGGCTAATGATGATAGAGAAAAAGTTTCCCATTGTCGAAAAGCATGCTTGAGTTGGGAGTGAAGAAAATTTCGCAAAAGTACAGGACCAACAAGAGGTGTGGCATTGGTGTTGCTGCCTGAGTGAGGCACTCAAGGCCCAGTAGCTCTGGGAGCATGGGCGGCAGGATTCGTTGATTAAGGGATTAACCAACAGGCCAGGTGAAGGGGGAGCGGGATGATGATTTCTCCGTGGGATGCAGGAACCATTTTATATGAGCGAGCCCTGGATGTGCGAAGCGCCATTCATGAAACCATCGCGTCGAATATGGCGAATGAAGAAACGCCGGGTTATCAGGCCAGACATTTACCTTTCCCTGAGACATTGTCCGCCGTGCTTCAAGGGCAAGGCCCCTTAGGGACAGCAACTACACATTCGCGACATTTAGGCACTCAATCAATGGATAAGAAAATTTTTCATCACACGATCAAACAAGATGCCGGTGCTGGAATAGACGAGAATACGGTCAACCTCGAAAAAGAGATGACGATGATGGCTGAAAATACCATCCTCTATATGGCGGTGAGCCAATTCCTGGATGGACGGTTTGAAGGTTGGAAAAAGGCGATTAATGAAGGGCGATAACGGCAAACACATTCGTGAGGCGTCAGGAGTAAGGGGTGAGGAATAAGGGAAGAATCGTGAAGCGTGAGAAGTGAAAAGACAATAAAGAGCGGGGAGCTTGG
>JAOUNC010000223.1 GCA_029881175.1 Nitrospirota bacterium
GCATGCCGACCTCACATCAAAATCTTTCCCCACCCAATCGTCATTCCTGCGGTCGTTGGCAGGAATCTCCCAGTTTGTCATCCTGCGGCCCCGCGAAGGATCTGTGCCCAGCCGCACCCGCGCAAGAATCCCGACGCCCCTCCGTCATGCCCGACATTGGTCATCGGGCATCCATCTTCCTCTCCACCGGCATACCCGAACACAAATTGGAGCCCTTCTGGGTGCACGTGAGGTGCGCTCCTCCTCGCTTATAAGTCAATACTCATGCCTGACCCCGCATGTGACCCCGCATGTGACCCCACACCTATAAAATCGGTCCAAACGGCCTTGCTCATTCTTTAGGGTATGGGGCTGGTCGTGCGAGGGGGTTCAGAATCCGGGGTGCCAAAAGCCGGCAGTTGTTCAATCCCACGGCCCATAACCCCTTTGAATTGACCTTTCTTAACGCGCTGTCTGGAAGGCGGCTTGGCCGGTGATTTCGTTTGCTTCAAGGTTTTGGAGACCGCTGCGGTGTTTTTACATTTTGTGATCTCACAGACATGTCTCAACAAGGGGTTAACTATTCCAAGGCATTTGGAACAGCCGCTCAAACTTGTACTTCCCATAAAGGCAAAGTTCAATGCCCGTGGCCGGATACCGCTTTTTGTCCCAATAGCTTCCAATCCTGAGCCATCAGGAAGTAACACGGCTATATGAAAGACATCAGAATTGTCTTTATCTTCCTCTGAGCGAACCACAGGCTCCGTGAGGGTTTCCTCATGCCTCCCCCAATTTGCTTCAAGCAACATGGCTGCTGACCGGGATTCACCTTCTGGCACCAGCTTCAGCCAAGACTCTGCCGCTTCCACCTGGTAGTGCCCAGGCTGTATGACCATATCGGTGCCATCAACGCCGAAAAAATGAAAAGGCTGGTCAAACTCGATGGTAGAGAAGGAGGAAAGGTTGGGCGTCTCCCCCCAGGCTATTGGGGCCCCGCAGAGGAAAAAAAGGAGGACGAGGATTCGTTGAGAGGTGTGCTGAACCATGGTTGATCTCCCTTCAATTGATTGCCACAATTTTTCTTTTTATGTGGTGTGTCGATGGAATGGCTTGCTTCGTTCATCATGAAGCGCTCTGGTCTCCGTATTGGCCAGGATCAATATATTCCACCTTTTCGAGGCCTTTCGGGCAAGGAGGGACCACCACTCTACTCCTTTCAGCGTAATAAGCAACTACCACCCCAAAAAATGGGGATGGTTTTTGAGTTGAGTTTGGCCGCAAACAACACAGCCAACCTCGTACGGAGGCAGGGTCGTTGTGACCTGCTGACTGATTGGAGATTTGCGTATAAAAGCGAAGAATCTAATTGTCAGGCACCGTATGTTTTCGTTCGAATCGGGTGGTGAGACAGAAACGGGTGCCATGGCACCGGCGTTCATATCAGAAAATTCTCACGCTCGCGCAAGAAACAACCCGGCAGGGCAGTGGGAATCCATCCCCCCTCCGTCATCCACGAAGGTCGTCAGTGGAGATCTATCTGAAATGGAGCGAAGATGGATCCCCGATAGAAAATGTCGGGGATGACAGAGGGGGCGTTGTGTTTCGACGCGGGGGGCTTGACTTAGATCCTTTGCGGAACCCTTGTCCTGTGCCCTTCAGCTTTGCTCAGGATAGACTTCGTCGAATGGATCTGGATGACAAATTGGAAAAGAGGACGAAGCTGCGAAGATGGATGCCTGATTGAACATGGCGGGCATGACGAGGGTTGCAGCCTGTCGCTGCTTGGGGTTTGGCGTGGCACAGATCCCTCTTGGAGTCCCTGTTCTGAGCCTTTCGGTTTTGCTCAGGCTAGACTTCGTCGAATGGATCTGGATGATCTTGCAGGGGAAGTCGGGAATGATGGCGTTGAGGATAGGTTCGGTGAATTTCTGCTACCAGCGAACTTATTAGGGGATGAAACGGGGAATGCCTCAAAATCTTGACACCCCTTCCTCTTCCGAATGTTCGATGCCTGCCCTCTGAGCTCCCAATGTTGGACGTTCTCCTCATCCCGCTGGTGTTTTCTGAGCCCATTGACCACACGCGGGGCAGGCTCCGGGAGTTGGTCCACACTCCCATCGTTTGCGGATATCCCAATTCATAAGGTCGGACGAGGGATCTATGGTTTGGGGCTCTATTGCCGCCACACAAAAATGATTCGCTTAACGAGACGAACTAAACGATAGGTGCGTGAAGCGCTTGTGCAGACTTTCGTGATTCAACTGCTGTTTTTAGGTTGAAGGGAAATGTTAATGATGGGTTTCGGGGTTGAGGGCGACGGCTTTGATTTGGGCGTGAACCCGTTGTCCGGGGTGGAGCTGGAGTGCGGTTAATGATTTTCGGGTGATGGTGGCGAGAAGCGGACATCCGATATCGAGCTTGATCTCGACAAAGGGGTGTTCAATATTTATTTTTCCAATTTCGATGACGGTGGCTTCTAGTAGGTTGAGGACGCTAGTTTGAAAGGAGGGCTGGCTGGAAATAATGCTCACGTCTTTGGCCAGGATTTGCACCCGTAGCCGTTCTCCAATTTGGCGTGGTTGGTGGGGGACATGGAGGTGGCCTCCCGAAAAGGCCAATTTGGTGAGGCCAAATTTCTGATCTTGCTCGGCTACTGTTGTGTCGACAAGTGCCCCAAGATGATTTTCGGGGATGAGATGCCGAAGATCCAGTTGCGAGAACACCTCCTCAATCGGTCCGCTTCCTACCACTGTTCCTTCCTTCAGGAGCACGACGGTTTTTGCGAGTTCGATGATTTCATGCAGGTCGTGACTAACATAGATGATGGGAATGTGAAATTCCGAATCTAATCGTCGAATGAATGGAAGGATTTCCCGCTTTCGTTGTAGGTCGAGGGAGCTGAGTGGCTCATCCATGAGTAGGAGTTGCGGGCTGGTTAAGAGCGCGCGGCCAATGGCGACGCGTTGTTGCTCCCCTCCAGATAACGATTGAGGAAGACGATCGAGGAGTCGTTCGATATCTAAGACGTGGATGACTTGCTCGAGTGTAATGTGGCGCGTTGATTCTGAGGTTCGTTTCCATCCATAGTGTAAATTAGCTCGGACGTTCAGGTGAGGAAAGAGCCGCGGTTCTTGGAAGACGTAGCCAATAGAACGTTGGGAGAGCGGGACGAAAATACCATGGCTCTCATCTTGCCAAATATGGCTATTCAGTACCATTGAGCCTGAGGATGAACGTTCTAACCCTGCCAGGCATCGCAAGAGCGTGGATTTTCCGCAACCTGATGGGCCAAAAACCGCAATGATCCCTTCGGCTGGAACTGCGAGGCTCACTTTCAGATGAAACGTGGGAAACGTGACCTCAAAGTTGGCGGCTAATTGACTCATGTGACATGGAGGGGCAGGCGTCGGTTCGCGCTGTAGACCGCGAGAAGGACAATAAATGAAAAGAGGAGCAAGCCGGCTGAAAGCATATGCGCTTGAGCATACTCCAGGGTTTCCACATGATCATAAATGGCAATGGACAGGACTTTGGTGTGTCCGGGAATATTGCCACCCACCATGAGCACGACACCAAATTCTCCAAGTGTGTGGGCAAATCCTAAGACTATGGCTGTGAGGTACCCACGAATGGCCATGGGTGATGCCACCGTGAAAAACGTGTCGAGTTTTGAAGCTCCAAGAGTCCACGCCGCCTCCAAGGGCTTTTTACCAACAGCTTCAAAGGCCCCGTGGAGAGGTTGGACAACAAAGGGGAGTGAGTAGAAGGTTGAGGCTAGTACCAGGCCTGTGAATGTGAATGAGAGGGCTGAGCCGGTGAGATCTTTCCAGGGGCCTCCTATGAGCCCATGAGGGCCAAACGCGATGAGAAGATAAAACCCTAAGACCGTTGGTGGCAGGACGATCGGTAGCGCCACGATGGCTTCGACGATGGTTCGTAATCGTGATGAGGTGAAGGCCAGCCACCAGGCGATGGGCGTTCCTACGAGAAGTAAGACGATGACTGTGGCACTTGCGAGTTGCAAGGTGAGCCACAGGGGTCCTAAGTCCAGATCCACCATGGCTAGGGGGTTTTCTCCGGATCGGGTATTCCATAACCCTGTTGGTGGATGATTGCCTGAGCTGATGGGCTTGTGATGTATTCCAGAAACGCACGAGCTGCGGTGTTGGTACCTCCCTGGTGCAAGAGTACCGCTTCTTGAACGATGGGATCATGGAGGGTAGGTGGGACATCCCAGTGACTCCCTGATTCCTGGTTGTGAGAGCCTGCTACTTGTGAGCGGGCCACAAATCCTAATTCCGCATTGTGGGAACTGACAAACTGAAATGTTTGGGCAATGTTTTCCCCATACACGAGACGAGGCGTGAGTTGGTCCCATAATCCTAACGATCGAAGGGTCTGTTCGGCGGCTCTGCCGTAGGGCGCCGTTTTTGGATTGGCGATGGCGAGATGCGTGATGTCTTCCCGAGTGAGGGCCGTTTTCCCATCGACAGGAATGAAATTTGGTTTCGGACTCCATAACGTCAGGCGTCCAAGAGCATAGGGAAATCGGCTTCCCTTGATGGCCTGCCCTTCTTTCTCCAGAAGTTCCGGGCGATGTTGGTCCGCAGAAAAAAATAGATCAAAAGGAGCGCCATGTTGAATTTGCGCGTAGAGCTTTCCGCTTGAGCCTGAAATAATCACGATTTGGTGAGGGGTCTTGTTGGCGAAGTCAGATGTCAGCATCCGAAACGTGGCGAGAAAATTAGAGGCCACGGCGGCCCGAGCCTCCGCTGCTTGAGCCGTGGCTGTCAATGCACTTAACGCGCATATAAAGAAGAGGCAAAGGGCTCGCATGTTCGGTTTTTTCAAATGAGAAGTAAGAAGCCTTTTGGTTTTTTAGAGTTTAGATCATGGATGATGAATGACTCTAGATCTAGGGAAAATTCAGACGCGTCATTGTAATCTTAAAATTACAAAACGTCAATTTAAAAAGCCAATTTCTTGTTTTTCCCCTACCTGGCCTTTTATGGGGCAGGATGGATAAATGGTTCCACATTAATCGCTAGTTCGCTGTGTGTTCCAGAAGGTGTTCCAATGGAATGACTTCACATGGAGGAAGTTTTGCGGAGCCGACCTTACGGACCATCCAGAAGTCCACGAAATGAGCAACTTGAAAATGGTAGTTGATGAGGACTCAACCATTGGACATGTTCGCGTTGCTGTCTGTCAGGGTGAATGGCCTCTTCACTGATTGGAGGATAGTTTCAAAAACCGTTCCTACTGAATACGGCAAAGCATGGTCGGCTCTTCAGTACAGGAACCGCCGTATTTAGGATCAAAAGATCATGCCAGAGTTGGAGTCACGTTCTACGAGGAACTCTTAGCTTTTGACGAATGTTTATCA
>JAOUNC010000224.1 GCA_029881175.1 Nitrospirota bacterium
TCTGCTCTAACCGTTCAATGTCAGTCAGATCTTGTGGACGGCCAGCTAATCGCTTCAAATGAATGAGATCAACGAGTGAAACAATTCTAATTGAGACCATATCCACTTGAACGGTTGTTGAGCGACTCCATAGGTCTTCAAATGGAATAGGGTTTTCTACGAAGAGATCCACAATCCGAAGAGGATTTCGGGGATCAATCATCGAAAACACTTGCATATTCTTTTCTCGATTCCACGTTTGGCGAGTTTGGGCATTTGCAAAGTCAAAAGGGTTGAGCGGCAATTGCGGCACCATCCCCATTTTCGTCAATGTTGAAATGGCCTTTTGGGCCTCATCGGGTGTGAGGTCAACAGCAAGATCAATGTCCACAGTTAACCGAGCATAACCGTGCAAGACGGTCGCGAGACCTCCAACGACCACATAGCGAATATTGGATCGGTTTAGAGCGTCGAATAATGGTACGAAAATAGCCATGAGTTATATCGAGGCATAAAGGTTATCAGGGACAGATTATTCTAGCACGTCTTTGGAGGTTCCATTTGCGCATGAATGATGGTCTCAAGAGATGCAGGAGAATAGGTGGGGGGTTTGACCCATTTGCCGTCTTCGCGTTTGTAGCCGCCGACTTTGCTCATGTTGGATCGATGCACTTCTTTGAACACGGGTTCCATGTCGATTCCCAGAGAAACCGCCGTGCCATAAACGACATACAACAAATCCGCTAGTTCCTTGGCCATAGCAGGTAGGTCTTGGCTTTGCATGGCCTCTTGGAATTCCTCAAATTCTTCTTGGATGAGACGATTACGAAGAATTTGAGTGCCGTGATCAGGAACCGACGGTGTGGCGGAAATATGAATTTCAAATTGTTCATGAAATTCTTGAACCATTTTTTGGGCGTCGTTCAATTGCTTCTACCTCCCCTCACCCCTCCCTACAAAGGAGGGCGAAATGATTGACTGTTTTCTATTGCGAAAGTCTTGCTTCCGACAAGGTGGAGATGACGGAGATTCCTGCCAAAAACCTGCGGGAATGATGATAGAGATTTCATAGCAAACTATAAGGCGATGATCAAATAGATATCGTTGACGTTGGTGTGCGTGGGCCCGGTGATGATATGGCCGCCGACTTGTTTGAAGAAGGTGTAGCTGGCATGTCTGTCCAACATGTTCTCAATCGAAAGTCCATTTTTTATTGCTCGTTGAAAGGTTTTCCCGTCGACCATGGCGCCAGCCACGTCTGTGGGACCATCGGTTCCGTCGGTGCCAAACCCTGCCACCACGATGTTGGGGAGTCCAGCCAGTTCCTGCGCAGCGGCTAACACGCATTCCTGCGCCCTGCCGCCTTTCCCTTTGCCAGTGATCGTTACGGTGGGCTCTCCGCCGACAAGCAGGCAGGCCGGTGGACGGACGGGATTGCAAAATTCACGAATGTCTTTAGCCATCGCACCAAGAATCGTTCCCAGGTCTTTAGCTTCACCCTGCAATGGGGTTTCAAGGAAACATGGGCGGAGCCCCAATCGTTTGGCTTCCTTGGTCAGACCGTCAATGGCTGTTTGATTGTTGGCGAGAATGATCGACTGATGACGTGAAGAATGCCGCGATCGGTTTTTCCAAGTTTCGGGGACGAGGCCTCGTATGCCTTCATCTAGATGATTGCGAACGTTTTCAGGAACGGTGTTCCAGATCTGATAATGCTCCAGAATGGTCTTGGCCTCTTGGAAGGTGGTGGGATCTGGCACGGTTGGGCCGGATCCGATCGTGGCCAGGTCGTCTTCTAGAACATCAGAAAGGATGACAGTAAGGATTTGGGCTTTCGTCGCCTTAGCCAATTGGCCGCCTTTTACGGCAGACAGGTGCTTGCGCACGGTATTGAGTTCATGAATGGTTGCGCCACATCGCAACAGGAGATTTGTCGTCTTGCGTGTATCTGTCAACGTCAGCCCCTGAGTGGGAGCACAGAGTAAACTCGATGCGCCTCCTGAAAGTAGGACGATGAGCAGATCCCGTTTGGTGAGGGATCCTACGCTGTTGAGAATCTGTTGGGTTGCGCGGACGCCGCGAACATCAGGAAGCGGGTGGTTGGCTTCGACCACACGAATATTTTCACAAGGTGACCCATTTCCATCTTTGACGATAACCATCCCACCTTCCAAATGTTCTCCCAGTATCTGTTCGAGTGCCACGGCCATGTGCCCGGAGGCTTTCCCCGCGCCGACACATACGATCCGCTGGTATGCGGAGAGATCATAGCGAACCGAGTTGACGCGAAGTGTATGATCTTTTCTGGTGATCAACCGTTTCATTGCTTGACCCGGATCGGCGGCTTCCAGACCGCTCTGAATGAGATTTTTCAGGATTCGTGTGAATTTGGGTTGCGAGGAATGAATAACAATTTTTGATTGAGGCATACAGAATTTTCCTAACATGATATTTCCGGCAACGGCCATTGTGCCGAATAAATGATCGCTATGGTACCATTCTCCGTGATGCGCGCGCTTGACCTCTTGCAACGCACCATTTCGGATTGCACCCTTTGCCCGCGGTTAACCACCTATCGTCGGGAAGTGGCAAAAGAAAAGGTGAAACGTTTTAAGGATTGGGACTATTGGGGGCGTCCGATCCCAGGGTTTGGCGATCCCCAATCCCAGTTGTATGTACTCGGTCTAGCGCCAGCCGCTCACGGGGGAAATCGCACAGGGCGCGTCTTTACGGGAGATCGAAGTGGAGACTGGTTGTATGAGGCGCTTCATGTCTTTGGCTTTGCCAACCAGCCCGAATCGGTGTATCGCGGGGATGGTCTGACGCTGCAGAACTGTTATGTGGCCGCCGCTGTGCGGTGTGCGCCGCCTGCCAATAAACCGACTAAAGAGGAATTCGAATCCTGCCGTCCATTTGTGGTTGAAGAACTGGGGTTGTTACGTCGGGTTCAGGTCGTCGTCGCGCTTGGCAAAATAGCGTTTGATGAATATGTGCGAACCTGCCAGTCCTTGGGGCACAAGATTCCGTCACCAAGGCCGAAATTTTCCCATGGGGCGGAATATGCCCTTCCCTGGGACGTCACGTTGTTGGGGTCGTACCATCCGAGTCAGCAAAACACCTTTGCCGGGAGGCTGACTCGCCCCATGTTTCATGCGGTGTTTCGCCGCGCCAAGAGCCTGATTGAGCAACGGTAGTCAAGTAAGGTCGAAACGATCAACCGGTCATTTTGTGGAAGGCTTGCGGGCTTCCCAATCAGCTAAGAATTTTTGTAATCCAAGATCGGTTAACGGGTGTTTCACCAGTTGTTGGAACACATTGTAGGGCATCGTGCAAATATGCCCACCCAGAAGCGCGGCTTGAACTACATGCTGCGGATGACGGACGCTGGCCACAAGAACTTGGGTGGGATAATCATAATTTTCATAGATGGTCAAGATCTGTTCGATGAGGTCCATGCCGTCTGAACTAATGTCATCCAGGCGACCGATAAACGGCGAGACGCACCAGGCTCCGGCTTTGGCGGCCAAGAGGGCCTGAGTGGGGGAGAAACACAGCGTCACGTTGACGCGAATGCCCTCGCTGGCCATCTGCTTGGTGGCCTTCAGCCCTTCCGGAATGAGGGGACATTTCACCACGATATTTTTGTGAATCTTGGCCAGTTCGCGCCCTTCCTTCACCATGGATTCGGCCTCGACACTCACCACCTCGGCGCTAATGGGCCCATCCACGAGGCTGCATATTTCCAGGAGGAGGTCTTTGAAATCCCGGCCTTCTTTTGAGACGAGCGAGGGATTGGTCGTGACCCCGTCGACTAACCCATAACTGGCCGCTTCACGTATTTCGTTGACATTTCCCGTATCCAAATATAATTTCATGAGGAGCTCCTTTGTTGTAGGTCGAGGCGTGGGACGTACACGTTGGGTTCATTGTAATCCACGCAATGGTCTTGGACAAATGCTTCTATGTCGTCAAAGAAAAATTTTCTCGTTTGACTGATCGAGTCACGAGGGCTAGAATTTTTAGCAGATGCGTGTGAAGAGCATAGCGGGGGATTCTGTGAGAAGGAGGTGTCTGTGATTCGACGATTTGTGTTGATTGGTATGCTGGGCCTATTGTTCGCCGGTTGTGGGGGGAATCCCTATTTGGAGGCATCGCTGGATCCGGCGAAATTCGAAGGAAAAGACCAAGCCTGGTTTGAAGAGAATTGGGGTAAGCCCAGTGGCAAGTCTTCCCGGTTTTTTGGCGGGGAGAGTTGGGTCTATTCCCGCATTGCTGGTGGAAATACCCATTTCCCCTTCTTTAACTTCTCTCCACATCAATGCCAAATTACCTTGGATTTTGATGAAGAAGGAAAACTTGAGGATTATGAATATACGGATTGTTAAGCGATGAGTCGCCAATTGGCCTAGGAGTTTGGATTGGGAAGGACTCTTCGCATAGCACCAACAAGGGACGATCTCTTTCATGCGGCCGCACAAAACGTCGTAGAAATTATCACGCGTTCCCAACAAGGGGGACAGATATGCTCGATGGCTTTGGCGGGAGGATCGACTCCCCGTGGGTTATATCAGTTGCTCACCCACCCACCTTATGTCTCTCAGATTGTCTGGCCACGTCTTCAAATCTTCTGGGGTGATGAGCGGTCGGTGCCACCTGATCATCCAGACAGTAATTTTCGCATGGCTCAAGAAGCGTTCTTGTCCCAAGTACCTATTCCTCAAGATCAAGTATTCCGGATTGAGGGAGAATTGGCTCCTGAAGAAGCAGCCAGGCGTTATGAGCGGGTTTTGCGCGAGCAGTTCCGCGTCGCTAATGGAGAGGTTCCGTGTTTCGATCTCATGTTGCTTGGGATGGGCGCTGATGGGCATACGGCCTCTCTGTTTCCCGGCACATCGGCTGTGGCTGAATTGAATCAACTCGTTGCGGCGCCTTGGGTTGAGAGTCAGCAGACCTTTCGTGTGACCGTGACGCCTCCCGTGCTCAATGCAGCGAAAAATGTGATATTTCTGGTCAGCGGTCCTGATAAAGCAGTGGCGCTTCAGGCCGTCCTTGAAGGAGCGCACGATCCTGATCGGTATCCGGCCCAGGTGGTTCATCCTACAGATGGACAGGTGTGGTGGTTGATTGATTCGGCGGCAGCGTCTCATCTTGCAGAGCCCACGGTACAGGGTTCTTAAGTTGTCAGGTGTTCAACGCGCTCTCCAGGTCGGTTCCCTTCCTCGATCATGCGGTTATTTGAGCATGATCATCTTCCTATTATGACGGTTCGCGAACATCTATGAAAAAAATCAAAAAGAAAAAATCCGCGACTCACATGTTGCCGGCCTTTCTGATTGGCTGGACGCATGGGGATCCCCCCCCTCCGGGGTATCTTGC
>JAOUNC010000225.1 GCA_029881175.1 Nitrospirota bacterium
CTGAAGATTTTACCCTTCTTCACTCATTTTTTGTTTCGTCCAGTGCGTTGATCAGACTTCTCGACCGGTACATTTTCTTTGAGCTTCTCCCGCCGTTCTGGACCAGTCTGGTTGGGCTTTGCTTTATTATTTTCACCAAAGAAATGTTACGGCTGGTGGATTTGGTGATATCCCGGGGGATCAGTTTGGCCTCGCTGGGTTCCATCATCCTGCACTTATTACCCTCTTTTCTCGTCCTGACCTTGCCGATTGCATGCCTGATTTCCACGATTGCCGCGTTTAATCGTATGTCGTTTGATAACGAGGTAATTGCGCTTCGGGCGGCAGGTGTGAGTTTTTGGCGAATTAATCTTCCTGTGGTGGCGTTTGCTAGCGTCGTGTTTGGGTTAACCATGGTGTTGTCCGAATGGGGGCAGCCATGGGCCAATGTGTCCTTGAAAACGCTTGCGTTAAGTGTGATTGAAGATGAAATGACTTTGGGCGTGGATTCGGGGGTATTCAATGAGCCAATTCCTGGCCTCATGGTGTATATCCCCAATTCCGAGCAGGGTGTTGGAATTAAAAAAAGGGGGGTGTTCATTTCCGATCAACGGAATCCCGACCAACCCTTAATTATTGTGGCCCAACATTTTCAAATGTTGAAACAGAATGAGAGTCGGCAAATAGGCATTCGTTTATTTGATGGAGCGATTCATCAGATTCCTCAAGATGCGTCGACGTTCCATCGAGTCACCTTTGGGACGTATGATTTTTGGATGCCTTCTCCTTTCAAGTCTTCCAAGAAAAAGGTCACACGAAAAAGCTATGGAGAACTCCTTGAAAAGCTGGAAGCGTCGGGTGGCAAGGATTCCGGAACGCTTCGACGATTGATGGAATATTACAAAGATACGGCCTTTCCTGTGAGCACATTTATCCTGGGTCTCTTGGGAGTACCCGTAGGAATCGTGTCGAAACGATCAGGGAAGGCTGGTGGATTTGCCATTGGAGTTCTGGTGGTGATCGGATTTTATATGTTGAATGTTTTGGGTGAATTTCTGGTGACGACCCAGGTGGCTTCTCCCATGGTCGGGGCATGGTTGCCCAATGTGCTTTTGGCTCTAATAACAGCTTGGATGATGAACCAAGCCCGAAAACTGTAGGACCGATGCTTTGAGATTAAAATGATGAAAAAAATATCCTGGTATATTTTTGGAAAGTTTAGTCGGATTTTTCTGCTCTGCTTGTCCCTGGTCTTGACGATTTATCTGGTTGTCGACTTTTTCGAAAAGTTACGAAAATTTCTCAAATACGATGCTGAATTGTCTCTTATCTTGAGCTTTTTTGCTTATCGAATTCCCGAGATTATGTTTTTGCTTTCGCCTCTTGCTGCCTTAATGGCTTCTATCTTAACGATTGGGGGGCTTAATCGGACGCGAGAGATTACGGCCATGCGAAGTTGCGGCTTAAGTTTTTATCAAATAGTCTGGCCGTTTGTGGCCTTTGGGCTGTTGGTGAGTGCCGTGTGTCTGAGTTTGACGGCTGTGTTTATTCCCTTGGCGACTATTAAAGCCGAATATGTGAAATCTGTGTTAATCCAGCAAAAACCAGAGGCTCTGTTGTCCGCACCTGACCGTATTTGGCTTCGGGTAGGCCAGAAACAATTGTTGCGAATTGATTCGGTGGAACAAGATGGCACCCAAGTGGCTGGACTTCATCACTACACCTTGAGTGAGCCGTTTCGTCTCTCTGAAATTATCGAGGCGAGAACCGCTTCATTTTTCAAAGGGGAATGGAGGATGGAGGATGTTGTGCAGCGTCGAGTGAAGAAGGATGGTCGAATCGAGGTCATTGAGCAGCCGTATCGCATGGTTTCGCTCCCTCTGACACCGGAAGACTTTCAGAATTGGCTGTCGCGATCTCCTCAACATATGTCGCTCTTTCGATTGCATGAGTATATTGAGCGCATGACGCAGGATGGACATAACCCTCAGCGATACGAAACTGATTATTGGGCGCGTGTGGCCTATGCGATGGCTCCTCTGGTTATGATCTTGTTGGGAGTATCAATTAGTTTACGTGAAACCGGGGGACGAAATGTTGGCGCGGCCAAGGGGGTAGGGCAAACTTTAGCCATTGGTTTTTTATTTTGGGCCACTCATTCCGTTGGGATTGTCTTGGGGCAGAATGGTGCGGTGATGCCTGTTGTCGGCAGCTGGGTTGCCACGATGATGTTCTTTCTAATTGGAGCGAATCTCTTTCTTCGTTTGAAATAACAGGCCCATAAATCACGATTGAGCAGTCGAAAAGGCATAGAAGATTATTTCTCAATACGTAGCAATTCATGAATTTCTATGTTTTTCTCTCCAGGACGCAAGTTTTTCCTTAATTCAAAAAAGGCCAAGCCCGATAACATCAGCACGAGGCAATAAGGCAATGAGGAATTGAGAAACAAGCAAAAGTGAAACAGTACTAAAGACCCAGATTCCATGCACGAAAATTTAAGCCAAGAGGTGATCATTGTAAGATAAGTGGTTGAACAGGTGACAAGGGCAAACTATCCGCGAGGGTAGGGCGCAAAGCCAAGAGACCCTGAATGAGAATGATGTTCAGGGTTAGTCTGGTTACCGAACTGTATGTTGTCTGACGTGCGTTCGTTCATGCGCCCATTCCTCGGAATTGGGCGTTTTTTTTGGTCAGCAAAAGAAAGGAAAGACCAGAATATGGACGAACACAGCGATTCTTCACAGGGGCTAGGCGTTAAGTCAGCGGCGACAAGTTCTTCTTGTACAGCAACAAGGGCTCTGGAAACTCTAGGCATCCAGACAGAGTACACACAGCTTGATCAGGAACAAATGATCGCGCTTCTTGACGAATTTCTTCCTATCATTCGTCGTATGGCTGGTGCGATGGCGCTCAAAAACCCATTTTCCTTAGACATTGAAGATTTGACGAGTGCAGGAGCCATGGGGCTCTTGAGTGCCTTGAAGCGATACGACCCTACTCGGGACATTAAATTTCGCACGTTTGCGGAATATCGCATTCGCGGAATGATGCTTGATGAAATTCGTGCCATGGATTGGGTCCCCCGATCAATTCGAACTCGTCGAGAGCAAATTCGGCAGGCAATGAATGAGTATCTACAAAAAAATGGCACCTCGCCAACCACGGAAGAATTAGCGAAGACGTTAGGGATTCCTCAAAAAGAGCTTGAAGATGTCGCAGTCTGCGACCCAAGACTTTTAAGTTTAGATGAACCGATTGGCAATGGTGATGACGGGTGTACGCTACGCGATGTGTTGCCGGATGACGATCATCAGGATCCCTTTGTGGCATGCGCCGATGCAGAAATGAAGGGCGCGTTGCAAGCAGCCTTAGTGACGTTATCGATACGCCAGCAGGAAGTCCTAGAACTCTATTACCATATGGGATTGACGATGAAGGAAATTGGAGGTCGAGTGGGACTCACAGAGTCTGGGGTATGTCGTGTTCATTCTGGGGCGTTGCGACAATTACGTGTGGAATTAGACGGTATTGAAAATGGGAGGCAAGTGAAAAGCCGTCCCAAAAACCTGCGAAAGCCAGAAGTAGTCCCTGCCTAAATTACATATGGTGTTTGTTGAAAAATTCATGCCCGCCGATTGTGGCGACTTTTCGGTGCACTTCGGCCCAACGTGGGGTATTGACTAACATGGGATTATAGAAAAACACCGCTCCATTAACGACATTTCGCCCATCTTTCACCAATTCCCAGGCCAATAAACTTTCTTGCATTTTTTTATTCCCGGGGTCAAAGGTGACCTCTTCGGGTGAGCGTCCAATCCACGGTTCAAATTGTTTGGCTCGAAGGACCGTCCCCTTCACCGTTCCATCGCTATGATATTTATGGTTCATGCGATTGCGAATGACCGCTGCCACCGCCATTTTCCCGGCAAAACTTTCACCTCGTGCTTCAAGATAAATTGTGAGTGCAGCAAGGGTATCATCAGTATGTGGCGATGGGACGTCAGATGGCTTGGGAGAATATAAAGAGAGTGCCATCCCCATATCGCTGGAATTGGCGGGAGTTGGAGTTAACGGGAAAAGAAGGCAGAGGGCAAAGGCCCCGATGCCTATGACCGTGCTAAAATGTACTCGTCTGAGAAGATGCTTCATTTGGGATGAACCTCGTGATTGAATGGTTTCGTTTCTTTCTGTTGTTGAGGTGCCTGACATGTGATGATGATGTAAGCCTATTCGAGTGACATGATACGAAGGGGAATCTTCGCAAGCGGTGTGCCATGGGCTTAGTAACGTAATAAACGGGGGGTCTTTGTGGAAGTTTTGATCGTTTTTTTGTTTTTACTGAAAGGATGGATGCACGTTCTGAAGCGTCACGAGATTCCGGTGAAGATCATCTGTCGTCATTCATGAACAAGAGAGATAGTGCAAAAGGACAAGGTTTCTAAAGAAAAGTTCCGTAGTTCATTGAAAATAAAGAGAATATTTAGTCATAGTTAGCTGATAAAAAACACGACAACTCTCGTAGATTTTTTAGGTGAAAACGAAAGAGGGCAGGAAAATTCTTTCTATTGTGGCCATGGAGAAACACGATGAATGAGACATCTTGTTTGAAACGGGAGAATCAAGCCTTCACTCGATGGAGCCTCTTACTCCTCATTTTTGTACTTTGGGGAGCGCTAGATACTCCCAACACTTTGGCGCAGACGGAACAGGATACGATGGTAGCCAATGCATACTTGGCGCGGGCAAAAGTTTTTTTACAGGCGGGTGATTATCGTCGTGCGGTCGAGGCCTGTCAGCGAAATATTGATCACCATCCTTCTGTAGAAGCCTATGTGTCATTAGCCTATGTGTATCAAGCGATAGATGGGTATTTGGCCTATTTGGCGAAACAGGAAGATTATGTGAAGGTCGAACAATTATCGCTCAATCTGACAGCTCGGGAGATGATTGACCTGATTGACCCACCAAATGTTATGCCCCGGATGGCGCAGGAGCTGATTCATGAAGGATTGCGACAGCAATTTGATATTACGGCTTCAATGGCAAATCGGCTCAACCGGACACGTACCGATGAACTATGGATACAGCAAACCGTTTGGCGAGAAACCCATCCGAATTCCTGGTGGGCAGGTGTGCCGGAAGCCTGGCAATGGTGATGGCGGTTCCTCTTATTTGGCAGAAGCCCCGGAGATTATTCAGCCTAACATTTGACGGGATTGCTGAATCAAAGAAGTCGTGGAGTAAGTTGACAGTCCACAGAAGTCAGTTTTAGGATGAGTCTGTTGCGTGTTTTTCCATTTTATCTTTCCAAGGAGGCAGTCCGTGTCTGATCTTGTCGCCGTAGCCGATGCATCAAATTGGGATGGGG
>JAOUNC010000226.1 GCA_029881175.1 Nitrospirota bacterium
CTAACAAGAGTTGATTTTCAACAAAAGAGGCGCCGTTCCTTCAAAGATGGGACGGCGCCTCTTTTCTTTACCAAAGGATCAAGCTTGAATACCTGGGCTGGGAGAAAAGGCTTTTCTTCCCTTTGACATCTTTTGGGTTAGAATGAGTAGTGCAATTGGTCAACATAAATTTAGACTTTTAGCTTAAAAGGAGATCTCCCTTGTATTACTTCCTAATTATTCTCTGGCTATTCAGCTTTAACCTCTTGCTACCAATAGAGAAAGTGCATGCCTTCACAGAAAAAATTTTTGGCTCCTGGAGTTTAGTATGCACCGAAACATGTGCCCTATCTCAGGTGACGGCGACAGATCCGGAGGGACGAAAAGTCGTTCTCGGAGTTTCAGTCTATTTCCCTCCCTCTTCAACCGTTGCCACAATTGACTTCAGATTTAGCTCTACGGCAAAAACGGAAGGGGGGATGGGCCTCAAAGTTGATGATTTCCCCAGTTTCAAGCTTCCAATAAGCCACTGTGATGAACGTGTCTGTCTAGCCAGTGGATATGTAGAAGAACCCCTTCTTAGCCAATTCATGTCCGGGACCTTAGCAAAAATTGCCGTTCTACTCGAAGATTCCAAACAGATGATTCTTCCATTTTCATTAATCAAATTTAAAGAGGCCTATTCCGAACTTAAGATGGCGGATAGCGATAGGTCGCAAAAATTCGTACCCGAATAACGTACGCTATTACCAAATCTGGTATCTAGGCCATTGACTGTGCGGTGAGCAGATGCATGAAGGATCCTGGTGCTACGGGAAGATACCCATGCCAACATTTCTGGAGAGCGAATCATTGGCCAAGCAGAAGGTACTAGCGGCGTCAACAATCACGAGACTCCCTGCCCAGTCAGATAAGGTCTTAACGTAACCACACTACCAACAAAATGCCTGTCAGAGGATAGGACCTGTTCCTCCATCATTCTTTTTCTCTTGCGACTGGCCTTCCGTTCGTTTATATCCTCTGGTTGTGCAACTAACCTTTCTTACTCGCCTTCTTGCTGTCGCCCTGACTGGGCTGATTCATCCTCTGTGTTTTCCACATTTTGACCTAGGATGGTTGGCCTGGGTGGTTTTAGTTCCACTCCATTGGACCATCACCGGAATAACGTCACGCAAAAGCTTTTGCTACGGCTGGGTGGCTGGAACCATCGCTTTTTCTGGAACGATCCCGTGGGTGATTACCGCCATGAATCAATACGGGCAGGTGCCTTGGGCCGTTAGCGCCCTATTAATGCTTTTGTTGGCGACCTACCTTGGGATTTTTGTGGGGGGGTATGCTTGGGGCTATGCCAAATTGCACCAGTGGAACCCTGCCTGGCTGTGGTTGGGAGCCCCGTCCATGTGGGTCTCACTGGAATATCTTAGAACCTATGCCTTGAGTGGGTTTCCCTGGACGCTACTTGGATATTCACAATATCAATGGCTTTCGGTTATTCAAATTTCGGATATCACGGGGGTCTATGGCGTGTCATTTTTAATCGTCATGGGCAATGTGGCGATCACATTATGCCTCAACCGGATGAGAGCGACACAAGAACAACACGTTCTTTTATTTCCCTGGCGACCGGCTCTGGCCTTTCTCATTCTTCTCAGTGCAACCCTGGCCTATGGTCACTGGCAGATTAATGAGCAAGCCACATTAGATAGATCGGCCCAATCGTTGTCCATCGGACTTGTCCAACCCAATATCTCACAAGATAAGAAATGGGATAGAGCTTACGTCGACGAGACTCTTACGCGCTTTTCCACATTAAGCCAACAAGCCGGGCAAAATCTTGACCTGCTCATTTGGCCGGAAGCCGCCACGCCATTTTTCTTTGAACGAGAAAAAGCCTACCAGCAAAACATTCTCTCGATTCTTAGGCAAAGCCAAAGCCCCTTGCTCTTTGGAAGTCCCACCCTTCGCTACGAACCAGACGGGACACCCTTTTTACTCAACAGCGCCTACCTCTTGTCTCAAGAAAAACTGCTGACCGGCCGGTACGACAAGCGCCACCTGGTCCCCTTTGGTGAATATGTTCCCCTAAAGTCCCTGTTGTTCTTTTTAGAAAAACTTGTCGTTGGCATTGGCGATTTTAAGCCCGGCCAAGGCTCGATGACACTCAGGCTTCCTAATTTAACCAATGCCACACCAACAAGCTTCGGCGTCCCCATTTGTTTCGAAGTCATATTTCCGGATCTCGTGCGACGTATGGCCAAGGAAGGCGCCAACTTTCTCGTCACCCTGACTAACGATGCCTGGTTCGGCGACTCCTCGGCCCCCTATCAACATTTCTCCATGGTGGTATTTCGTGCCGTAGAAAATCACCGAGCCTTTGCGCGTGCCGCCAATACCGGCATTTCTGGCATCATCGGTCCAGATGGACGTATTCTGACCCAGACACCAATTTTCTCCCAACAAACGGTGACCGGCTCCCTCCCACTTCGCGCAGCCTCACTCACCATTTATACGCAATATGGGGATGTCTTTAGTTGGGGTTGTGTTATACTCACGGGAATATTTTTGATAGGCTGTCGCATGACGGCATCGACTCACACGAAGCGCCATATTTCTTCACACACCATATAACGAGAGGAACACGACACATGCTCGAAGACATTCGTACTCGCATGGACAACATCAACGCCCATATCCTAGATTTTCGGAGGTATCTTTGACCTCCCTCGCCTGACATCTGAACTCGACGAAATCCAGCAAGAGACCTCCCAACCAGATTTTTGGAATGATCCCCACCATGCGGCCAAGGTGGGACAACGTCAAGCTGAGCTTGAAAGTCAGCTCCGTCGCCTGCAAGAACTGGAGCAACAACGGGATGATCTCCTTGCCATTCTGGACCTGATTGGACAGCAGGGCGACCAGGAACTTGAAGCCGAATGGAAACAAGGCATCCACACGATTGAAAGCTCCCTGGAAGCCTGGCGACTCGAGAAGCTCTTATCCGATGAACATGATCGCAACAATGCCATCCTTTCCATCAACCCAGGGGCCGGGGGAACCGAGTCGCAAGACTGGGCCCAGATGCTGATGCGCATGTATGTCCGATGGGCACAAGAACGCAACTTCAAAGTGGACACGATTGACTTGCAACCTGGCGATGAAGCCGGTATTAAAAGCGTGACATTGGGCATTGCCGGACCACGGGCCTATGGCTATCTACGATCCGAAGCGGGTGTCCATCGTCTGGTGCGCATTTCACCCTTTGATGCCAATAAACGACGCCATACCTCCTTTGCCGCCGTCGGGGTCTACCCCGAACTAGACGATGACATTGAAATTGTGATTGATGACAAAGATTTGCGAATTGATACCTTCCGGGCAGGGGGCGCAGGTGGCCAAAATGTCAACAAAGTTGAAACGGCTATCCGGATGACCCACCTTCCAACAGGCATCGTCGTTCAATGCCAAAATGAACGTTCGCAGTTACAGAATCGCATCGGGGCCATGCGCGTGATGAAAGCCAAGCTCTATGAAGTCGAGCAGCGGAAAAAAGATGAAGAATTTCAGAATATCGTAGGCGAGAAAAAGGATATCTCCTGGGGCAGTCAGATCCGATCCTATGTGTTTCAACCCTACCAGATGGTGAAAGACCACCGAACCAATCACGAATCTGGCAATCTGGCCGCAGTGATGGATGGCGCATTGGATCCCTTTATCGAAGCCTATCTCACAATGAAAGCCTCAAAAAACGCGCAACCATCAACCCCATAAGCGCACAGTGTGTTTCGTAGCGAAGGCCTTGTGCCCATGACACAGAACTCCAACAATCTTATAGCCGCCAACTTTCCCCGTTAACCTTCGAACCCTTGATACGACATGGATGAACTCAACGAACAACAACAGCAACGGTTAGAAAAACTCCAGATTCTTCAAGACAAAGGCCTCCGCCCATTCGGCACAAGCTTTTCGACGACTCACACACTCGACACGATTGTGCAAACCTATTCATCCTTGTCCAAGGAAGAATTAGAAGCCACGCCCATTGCCTGCACAATCGCCGGTCGTATTATGGCTATGCGCCGATTTGGTAAAGCCGCCTTTGCGGGTCTTCAGGAAGAAGGCCATCGACTGCAGGTCTATCTCAAAAAAGATGTGCTAGGAGACCAAACCTACGAACTCTGCCAATCCTTAGACTTAGGCGATTGGATCGGCGTGGAAGGCCGGCTCTTTCGGACCAAAACTGACGAACTCACGGTTGAAGTTCAGACACTCACGTTTCTCACCAAAGGGTTACGACCACTTCCAGAAAAATGGCACGGACTGACAGATATTGAAACCCGCTATCGCCAGCGATATGTAGACCTGATTGCCAATCCTACGGTTCATCAGGTGTTTCGTATGCGCAGCCGTATCATTTCCAGCATCCGCACGTTTTTGACAAACAGGGAATTCCTCGAAGTGGAAACGCCGATGATGCATCCAATCCCCGGCGGAGCCACAGCCAGACCTTTCGTCACGCACCATAATACGCTAAATGTCGATCTGTATTTACGCGTCGCACCGGAACTCTACCTCAAACGCCTCATTGTGGGAGGATTTCGACGGGTCTTTGAAATCAATCGTAATTTCCGGAACGAAGGGATTTCCACCATTCATAATCCGGAATTTACAATGCTGGAATTTTATCAGGCCTATGCTGACTATCAGGATCTCATGGATCTCACCGAACAAATGTTTCATCAATTAAGTGTAGAGGTCTGTGGGAGCCCCACATTGGATTACCAGGGACAACTAATCAATCTCGCCCCGCCCTGGCCACGCCTCCCTTACTTGGACTCCATTGTGGAAGTGAACAATCTGGATCAAGCCATTCTCTCCGATCACCATAAAGCCAGGGAAGCGGCTCAGTCTTTGGGCGTAGACGTGTCACCCAAGGCCAGCCATGTCGATCTTCTCGTCAGCCTGTTTGAGGAAACGGTGGAACCCACGCTCATCCAACCCACATTTATTACAGATTTTCCGATTGAAATTTCTCCGTTGGCCCGCAAAAAAGAATCGAATCCCGCGCTCACTGACCGATTTGAACTCTTTATCGGTGGGCGGGAAATTGCCAACGGCTTCTCCGAGTTAAACGACCCGATCGACCAACGTCAACGATTTGAAGCCCAAGTGGCTCTCCGCGACGCGGGTGACCAGGAAGCCCAGCATTTGGATGAAGATTTCATTCGTGCATTGGAATATGGCATGCCACCCACAGCAGGCGAAGGCATTGGGATTGACCGGTTGGTGATGCTCTTAACCAACCAAGCCTCCATTCGGGATGTCATTCTATTCCCACAGTTGCGACCGGATCACACTTCA
>JAOUNC010000006.1 GCA_029881175.1 Nitrospirota bacterium
CGAGGATACAGAAGCCTTGCGCGACTCCAACTTAATGACCGCCCAAGAGATCGAGGCAGAACTTGCGCCACTCATGCTCCGATCACGGCGGGAGGCGATGGACTCAGGAATCCTTAAGGACGTCACGCCCCTTGCCCAAAGTATCGGACTGGAATTTTCCGTTGGCATGACCAATCCTCTATGGAAACAATATATTACGTCATCTCCTGACTTCACCGAAGAACATATTCAATCCCGTTTACGTGACACGTTGGTGGCCGTGCGCCTTCGGCTCGCCAGCCTCAAGACGCCCACGCCATTAGTGGACGTCCCGGTTTTGCTGGAATTTGCCCCGGAACCCACGCCACAACTCTGCCTCACCTTCGCGTTATTCCATAAAGACCCGGTTGAAGGAGACTGCTTGCTGCTCATCCATCCTGGAGAAGTCTTTGCCACCCGCCAATCCTTCGAGAATAATTAAGGGGTGAGTACACCCGGCTTCCTGATTTAGCTTCGCTCATCAAGAGAGAGTGCCTCGCTTCCCTGCTGGATCCAGCTCCAAGCCCAAGAGAACCCAGCATCATGCATCGATTCCTTTCTGTAGCAGGGCCCACCCCAAAATTTCCGCATCCCTAGAAAAGATTTCCCAGCCAAACCAACCTGCCCTTCCTGCTTCATTCAACATGAATATCCGCGAACAAAGAGGCAAAGCAGTCAGTCCTGTCTCCAGAGACACCCATGCCTCATCACCCTCAGCATTCTTTTCCATTTCGTGGCCATGCCGAAAAACTCGTCAGGGATTCGAGCCCTCTGCCTATGGTGAGGAATACTCACATTCTTCTTTTCTCCGGATATGGTGCATGCCGAATTTCTTGATCGCCTTGAATCGCTCACCTCCTTGCCCCAAAGCCAGCACCAACAATTGGACCAGTTCCCCAAAAGATCCGCAGAGAAAAACCCCAAGCCGATATCCTGAAGCTGGCAGTTAAAGGAACGAAAGCCATCCTGTGCTTCGCGCATTCGGCAGGCCTGCCTTGTGAGCCAGCCAATCGACTCCGGGGGCAGCATGAACAACGCTTGCCATGCTATCCCAAATTGGTGAAAAGCCCGTTCATCCGGAGCAGACTGGGTAGCGGGTCGAAACGTTGAAAACCACCAAACTGCCGAATTGGGATTCGGAGATGAGATACCCACGGAAATGTGCTACAAAAGGGATCCCTTTGCATTTTTTTGCCACAGGCAACTCATAAAGGTCGGAATATTCTGAGTACGCTTCCAACACCTCTAACAGAACACCCTCCCAATCCCCTTGGAGGGAGAACCTTAATTGTGGATCCAACCCACCCGAAGTGCTTTGCGCTCCCCAGCGAAGCCTTGAAACAGGCGGAATCGACCGATCAGATTTTCATCCGTCCGGGAATATATGAAGACCGCCTGGTCATCACCGAACGACCAATTTATCTCATCGGCGCCGGTCGCGATCAGGTCACCATTTTTAGTCGACGAAGCGGCCCCTGCTATCTCCAACGAGTCTCAGGGGGGCATATCAGCGGGATCACGTTTCGCTATGTCGGCAGCGACCAACATTCTGCCCTGAATATTTTGGATTCGACCTGCACCATTACCCAATGTCGGGCGACGGAAGGCCTCTTATCCGGGATAGTCATTTACGGACCAGACTGTCGACCAACGTTACATGGCAATGAGATTTGTCATAACAGAGAGTCAGGCATTTTTTCGTTTGCCGGAGCTCAGCCTTACCTGCGGGAGAATGAGTGCTTTGGGAATCATCACTTTGGCATAGCCGCCCGGGACGAACACACGCGGCCTGACGTCATCAACAACATCTGCCGAGACAATATGCTGAGTGGGCTCCTGCTTTTCTCTCAAGCACAGGCGCTCATTCTCGACAATACGTTTCAAAAGAACGTTCAATGGGGCATCGTGCTGACACCAGACTCCGAACCAACCCCCAAGGCAGAAGACTTACCGCAGTCCAATCATTTCACCGATAATCCTCGCGGGGCATACACTATCACCTCCGAACCCCTCGCTGACATTGGTCGGTAGCCTCACTCGTCAATCATCAGCGAAACCAACAAGCTCGCACTTCAAGATGCTGGAGGGCGAAGGTCTATGATAAGGTCAGAATCTTGATCATGAATAGGGAGAGTGAGTGGGAATGAACGACCAACTCTGGCATCAATTCAATGCAGTCTTAGGCAGTCTCACTGTCACGGTGGGGCTCTGGGTCTTAATTGGCGCCCTCCCGCTTCCCATAGTAATTGCGGCAGGGCTTGGACTCGCGATTCTGCTGGCCTGGAAATGCCCGTCTAAGGGATACATCTGGGCCATCTGCACGTTGCTGTTGGGTGTGGAGAGCATGGCATGGCCAATAATGCAAATGGCCGATCTACAAAAATTAGGCCCTGAACCGCCCCTAGAAGAAATGGAACGGATCTTTACCGCCGTCTTATTTGGGCTCTTCTCCGGTGTGTTTTGGATCACGTTTGCCTACGGAATCTTCAAACGCACCCACGGCCCACTCATCCCTGTAACTACTGCCCCAACGGTCCCTCAAACCAAAAATCAAAAAAAGAAATCCAAACAAAACTCACGATAATCTTTTCAAGATTACAAGGGTAGCTTCAGAACCGAGACTCATCAGACTTCGTAACGGCCCCTCAGGGTTATACGACCCGCCGATTGGCAAGACCCCTCCAGTCTTTGACGGTGAACACCATGCCTATACGCATTCTGTTCTGGTGCACTTCATTTTAGAATATGGTGCTGATGGGCCGTGTAGTGAACAACGACCCGCTTATGAAGAGTCAGCTGCTTCCCTTTCTTGAACTACGAAGCGCCTACTTCACCAACCTGGGCTATTTTGTGCGCTATGGACTAGCACAAGGCTAGTTCTCAAGCACCCCGGTGATGAAAGCAGGGAAAATCTTTCGGGTTTCCTTCCCATTTATACTAACTTATAATGAATTTTGTGTATAAATAGATATAAATTGGTATAATTCGGTCATGGATCCTATCAAAAACCCATTTTCTCCCGGTGCGGGTTCTCCCCCGCCAGAACTAGTTGGACGCGACCCAGTTTTAGAGCAAGCCAGGATTCTGCTCGGAAGAGTACGACAAAGGCGTCCCGAAAAGAGCATGTTGCTCACGGGCCTTCGCGGCGTGGGCAAAACAGTTCTGCTTAACGAGATCAAACGAATGGCAGATGATGATGGATACCGAACCATCTTTATTGAGGCACACGAAGGAAAAGCACTCGGTCCGTTGATTGCCCCGTATTTGCGAAGTCTCCTCTATGACCTGGATCGAATTGCGGGAACCGGGGACAAAGTCAAACGTGGGCTAGCTGTTCTTCGGAGTTTTATCGGAGCACTCAAACTCACGATGGGTGATATCAGCATCGGATTGGATATCGAGCCAGAAAAGGGCGCAGCAGATAGTGGCGATCTGGAAGTGGATTTGCCTAACCTATTCATCGCCATAGGTGAGGCTGCCGCTGATCGGAAAATCCCCCTCGCTCTCTTCATAGATGAAATTCAATATTTCAACAAGAAGGAATTGGGTGCCCTGATCATGGGGATGCACAAGATTCAACAGCATCAACTACCCATAGTGCTGTTGGGTGCGGGGTTGCCTATTCTTCCTAGTTTAGCCGGTGAGTCGAAATCCTATGCCGAGAGGCTTTTTAGTTTCCCCAATATTGGTGCATTGTCACAGGAAGAGACGGCCAAGGCCTTGCAAGACCCTGCGCAAGAGGCTGGAATCGTCTTCGAGTCCGCAGCATTAACAGAGGTGTACAACCTGACCAAAGGGTATCCGTATTTTTTGCAGGAATGGGGGTATGTCGCATGGAATGTCGCGACGTCCAGCCCAATTACATTGCAGGTGATTCAAGATGCCACGTTAACGGTCATTCCCCGGCTCGACGAAAATTTTTTCCGTGTTCGCTATGAGCGGCTCACGCCAAGTGAAAAAAACTTTTTGAGGGCAATGGCAGAACTCGGACAGGATGCACATCGTACTGGCGATATTGCCGAGATATTGGGAGTTAAAGTGACAAGCCTTGGTCCAGTTCGAGCCAAACTGATTAACAAAGGCATGATCTATAGCCCCGCACATGGTGATCTAGCCTTCACCGTCCCGTTGTTTCGTGACTTTATGATTCGGACGATCCCTACCTTTCAATAGTAAGTGGAATTATGGACTTTTGGATCGCCGCTACCCTCACCCATGTCTCCCTCTTCGCCCTCAACCTTGAATTCAAGGGCAGACAAGCTCCCCGAGTTTTCGCACCACTGGGGTCGGTGAACCGCGACTTCAATACTCAGTATCTTCAACAAGATCTTGATGATTCGCTTGTCCTTTGCGTTGATCTGACTGCGGCATGCCCTTGCCCTTTCCTGCCACGATTCCTGGAAATGCGTAAGCCAGATTCTGAACAATCCAAGCTTAATGAATGTCGATCGGATCGACGTTGATTTCACAGATGACGGGGTCTTTCGGAAATTGCTCCTTGAACGCTTGCTGAATTTTTCGAAGGGCCTGTTGCGTTCCTGGCAAATCTGCCGTTTTGATTAGGAAGAGCATGCGATTCTTTTTGGTGCTCCCCGATTTTTTTGAGGCCATCGGCCCCAAGACCATTGGCCATGCGAACATTCTTTTTCCTTCTGACAGTGAGGCTCCCATCAAACCACAGGCAGTCAACTGTTGCGCTAAAAAATCGACCACTCGTTGCACTCGACTCGCTTGCTCACCGGTGACCACCAACAGGATGGCATGCGTGGCAGGAGGGTAGCCTAAGGCTTCTCGCAGTTCTAATTCCTGGTCATAAAATAGGCGTGGGTCATGTTGGGCGATCGCTTGAAGCACGTGATGCTCCGGCATGCGGGTTTGCAGAATGACCTGTCCAGGCTGTTGATCACCCTGCGCTAAGGCCACGGCACTCGAAAGGAGATGATAGGTACGCTCGGCGGAACGAAAATCAGGAATATGCAGACCGAGATCAGCTTGAGGCAAGGCTATCAACGGGGCAGTCAATGGCGTGGGTTGGTGAAGCAAAAATTCGGTTCCAATCAGGATCTGGGTCTTTTTCTGTCGGAATTGTTCCAAGATCTGCATGGCTTCTTGTTCTGTCTTGACGTTATCACGGTCAAACCGAGACAAAGCACGTCCAGGAAATAGGCCTGCTATCTCTTCTTCCAATCGTTGCGTGCCCATTCCTGAAAATCGAAAGATCCTTCCTTGGCAGGCCGAACAGACTTCGGGAGCAGCCTGACTCTTGGCACACAACGGACACACCAACCGAGCCGGACGTTGAAACAATTTGAAGGCCACTCCACAGTTTCCACACGTCGGAGCCTGGCCACAATCTCGACAAATCAGGGATCGGGAAAACCCTTTGCGATTCAGAAGAAGAATAACTTGTTGGCCCGCCTCCAACGTGCGCGCCATACCATCCTGTAACGCCAGTGACACCGGAGGACCAAAGGGCAAGGACGCCATATCGACGATCTCTACCGAGGAAACATGGGGACCCGAGGATTCTGAGGGAAAGGTGATCTGCTCACGAAAGCGGGCATAGGTTTCTAATGACGGGCTCGTGGTGCCATAGACCACCAAGGCTCCTTCAACCTCTCCTCGCATCTGCGCCACCTCCCGTGCATGATAATAGGGAAGATGTTCATCTTTGTATGATGAGTCCTCTTCCTGTTCAACCCACACGAGACCGACGTTGGAAAGAGGCAGAAACAACGCCGAACGTGTTCCCACCACAATTGCCGCCTGCCCTTGTCGGATGCGTTCCCATCTGGCAGAACGGTCATATGACGAAAGATGGCCATGATACACCTCGACCTGATCCTTCCACATCTTTCGCAAATTTTCTGCTACCGTTTCCGCTTGATGAACCTCAGGCGTCAGCACCATCGCCTGTTGCCCTTGCTGGCAGATGACTTGAATCGTTTTCAGAAGAAGATTCTGTCGTAACGATTCGGCACTCACCACAGAAACTTCCTGAAACCCACCAAGCCTAACCCCACTTGAAATGGCTTGCCACAGGGGGGCCTCTCCATTCTCCAACGCCAGTTGTTCGACAGGAGCTTCGGCGACGTACCGAGCTTGTTGATCAAAAAGATCTAATAAATCTGGAGTCGATGGCTTTTCCTTTCCACGTCGTGCATGGCTCTGGCCAAGGGACTTGGAACGGGAAGGGACCGAGGTCCGCTCAACAACCCATCCTTTCTTTTTGACAGAGACCAGCGTGGCAGACGCATGCTTCATCGATTGCGTGAAGGAGGAACGAAGCAACCCATTGGGGACACATTCCAATTTGCGAAGCACGGCCTTCACCTCTTCCGGGAGTGATCGATTCACAATGGCCGTACGCCCTTCCTCTGTGATAAAGAGACGCTTGACCACCTTAACTGAATGGGGGGGCACAATGAGCCGCAAGCAGGCCGCCAACGGGGCAAGATAATAATCCGAAATTTTTTCTATGAGCTGGAAGAGGTTGCGGCCAAGATGAGCCGGTCCCCCCTCGGTTTCCACAGCCAGAATTTCGCGTAAGGAGGTGTAGCGGACCTGCGTGGAGGTCCCCACTCCCGATTGCTGTTCGAACAGACTGACTACCAACCCTGACACCACCCCAGATCCTAACGGCACAGTAACCTGGGTTCCTATGTGGAGATGCGCGAGAAGGGGTGGAGGAACTTGATAGGTAAAGACCTGAAATCGCCGACCCGGCAAGACCACATCAGCCAGCATGGGGAACCAACGCCTTCGTGGGGGAATATTTTCTCACAACAACCTTTCTTTCTTTTCACCCAATGGACTTCTGAACAGTCAAGCACCCTCCTAGACAGAATGCCATCTGAAGTGCCACACTTTTCTTATGAGTGCCCATTCACCTTTTGTGCCGATAGGCAACAGGTTTCACGTCCGCACATCCCTTGGCTGATCCTTTTTGATGGCATTTGCGGATGGTGTACCGATTGGGTGCGCTTTGTGATCAGAAAAGATGGTGAATAGATGAGGGATTGGCCACATCTGTCGCTTGAGCTGAGAGACATATCAAGGAATCATCACCCCCAGCACACAGGTACCAGAATGCTCACAAACATGGAGGCAAGAACATGGGAGGATTGGAATTACTTGGATTATTAGCGATTGTCATCGGAATCATTGGAGTCATCGTGCTGCTGAAAAGCCGTCAAAAATCAGACCGGTAACGTGTGGGCTCAGCTGCAGAAAGGGCTTTCACACATCAGATTGCTTTTTGAGGCGGCGGTCCAGAGCAAATCGCGTAATTCCCAGGTGTTTAGCGGCCAGGCTTTTATTGAAATCCGAGACGCGCATCACCTCATCAATAAGCGTATTCTCAATATCCCCCAACGTGTGCTCGCCTAAACGCATTTCAATGCGCACCACCGGTTGATTCCCTTGCGTCACCACATTCACCGCCGAGTGCGGGACTTCCAGCACTTCCCTCGGAAGATCACCACTCGCCAAACTCTGCCCCCGGCAAAAAATCACTGCCCGTTCAATAATATTTTGTAATTCCCGGATATTGCCCGGATACCCATAGCGTTCCAAGAACTGCTGCGCCTCGGGATCGATGGCCGTCACATCCTTGCCGAGATCTTTGCTATGCACAGCGAGGGTTTGCAAACACAGGGGAATGATATCTTCAATGCGTTTCCGCAAGGGTGGAAGATCCAGCGAGACGACATTCAATCGAAAAAAAAGATCTTCGCGAAAGATACCCTGAGCCACATCTTTCCGGAGATCACGATTGGTCGCCGCGATCAACCGGAAGTCCACATCAATATCTTGGCGACCTCCTAGACGTCTAAACGACCGTTCTTGAAGCACCCGAAGCAACTTGGCTTGCATCGTGGGATTCAGATCGCCGATCTCATCGAGGAACAGCGTGCCACCTTCGGCCTGTTCACAGAGCCCAGGTTTTCGTTGATGGGCTCCGGTAAACGCACCCCGCTCATAGCCAAACAACTCGCTTTCAAAAAGCTCTTGGGGAATAGCCGTACAATTCACCCCCACGAATGGGCCCTGTGCTCTGGGACCATTATGATGGAGCACACGTGCCACAAATTCCTTCCCCGTCCCGGTTTCCCCAAACAACAACACGGTGGTCTTCAGATTTTGGGCCATTTCCTGGATCTGTCCGACTAACTCCTTCATGCTGGGGCTGTTGGACACTAAACTCTGAAGAGCATACCGGCCCGGTCGATCTTGTGTTTCAAAGTCGATACGGCGACGAAGGGTCAAGTATTCCAATGCCCGATCCACCACGGGTTCGACCCCTGACAGATCCACACTTTTGATGAGGAAGTCATACGCGCCCAGCCGCATGGCCTCGACGGCATCCTCGACCGTGCCATAGGCGGTGAGTAAAATGACTAAGCTTTGTTGCGTTTTTGCGCGAACCTGCTTCAAGGTTTCAATCCCACTCATGCCCGTCATTTTCAAGTCCAGCAAAATGATGTCGGGCAAATCATGGTCAAGAGCCACGAGCAACGCCTCACCCGAGTCAAAGCTTCGAACATCCTGATGGCGTTTCGCCAATCGTCGGCTAATCGCCTGGCGAACCACTTCATCGTCATCCGTCACAAAAATTGTTGCGCGCATCTTTTACACCGTTGAAAGTTGAACCTGGCACGCACAAGGCAGCCAGATCGAAATCGTCGTCCCAATAAATTGTTGACTCTCCACATGCATCTCCCCACCATGCGCATCCACAATATTACGACAGATCGCCAGACCCAGTCCTGTTCCACGAACCTTTCCCGTCGTAAAAAATGGTTCAAAAATTCTGGAGATCACATGAGGATCAATCCCTTTACCCGTATCCTCGACGGTTAATCGAAGACCTTGTTGATGCTCATAGAGTTCTTCTCGAATGGACAGATGCAGGGCAGCATTGTCGGGCATGGCTTCAATCGCATTCTGAAGAATGTTCAACACGACCTGCTTGAGTTGATCTCGATCGGCATGAAGCGCCCGCACATGCGTCGGCCAATGATGGTGGACCTGAATGGCTTTTTGTTGCACGGACGTTGATAAGACCTGTAAGGACTCCTCCAATAATTCTTCGAGTTGAAAGGCGACCGGGATGAGATCGCGTGGACGTGCATAGTCGACGATTTGATTCACAATGCGATCCAAGCGACGCGTTTCTTTCAAGATCGTTTGCAAATCGTCTCGACGAGAATCCCCTTCCGCAAAATCGTCTAACAGCAAGGACGCCGTAGACCCAATTCCTACTAAAGGGTTCCGTATTTCATGAGCAATCCCTGCTGCCACTTGGCCTAAGGTCGCCAGCCGTTCCGATCGGCTCAATTGTGCACGCATCTGCTCTAAAGCCGTGATATCCACATTAAAGCCTTGATACACCAGAGTCTGACCTGATTCATCCTTGATTGGGACCGCACGACTCAAGACACGTCGCACCGCGCCATCCTTATGCAAAAATCGGAACACGCGCTCAAAGGATTCACTTTGAGCCTGAGCCTGACGAAAGGCTTCTTGGACAGACACTCGATCCTCAGGATGCAAGGCTTCCCACATCCCTTCCGGATCTAAGACCTCCTCGGGGTTTCGGCCAGCCAAAATCCAATTCTGGCGATTGCTGAAAATCACCCGATCTTGCTCAACCGTAAAAATCCCGATAGGCGCGTAATCGACGATTCCTCGGTAGAGGGCCTCGGAAGAGGTGATGTCTTGATTAAGTGTCCGCAACTCCTGTTCTGAATGCTCAATCTGCTGAATATGCTGATGGATTTGGGTCCCCATCCTGTGCATCACCCGGGTTAATTCTCCGATTTCATCATGCCGATCCAAAACAGGGACCATCGGCATCCGTCCACCGGAAAAGTTTTCCACGGTTTTCACCAACGTGGTTAATGGCCCGGTAATCGATCGGGCAATCAGTTGTAACGGCAGGAGCATCAACACCAGGGCGAACCCACCACCCCAAACCACCACGCTCATCAGAACCGATCGATCGTGGGAGCTACTCGCTAACGCCTCCTGCAACTGCCCCACTTCCTGGCGATCGAATCGGGCCATTTCTTCGCGAATGGCCAACATGAGCAATCGGCCCTTTTCCGCTTCAACATACCGTAAGGCCTCTTCCGGATGCCCATCCTTCACCCGTTCAATTAAGAGATCTTTATCGGACATCAGGTGTTCCACATTGGCTTGAACAGACTCAATAAGCTGTCGCTGCGATATATCGTCAGCAACCATCTGTCGAAGCACATTGCCTAATGTCAGCACCCGATGTTTCGCCGCTTGATACGGCTGTAAAAATTGCGGTTGTTGAGTCAGCACATATCCACGAAACCCCGTTTCGAGATCCACAATTAATCGCATAAATTCTGAGGACGCACTTTGCGCATGATACACATCATTCAGGTGATCTTCGTCCAACGAAAAGGTCTGCACACTCTTATAGGTCACGAGGCTCAAGATCAAGACAGCCAGGATCGGGACACCAGAAACAAAGAGGAGCTTTTTGGCAATAGGAAGATTGAGGAAGAATTTATTGACCGTCATCACTGCCCCATCGAACGTGTAGAAACTTCGTAGCCGATATGCCTAAACAAAAATTCGTCACCCTTAGCCTGTGCGGGCTGAAAGCCTTCGGAGGACATTTCCTTTCTGTCCACTCACTCATGACCAACCCCTTCTTCCTCCACTTCATCCGCATAACCTTTCATGATAGGCCTTAGAATACCCGTTTCAATCCTGCATTGTCCTCGTTTTCATCATCGCTCTTTCTGAAATCTCTCCTGATTGCTCGCCCCCCCCAATATCCGATTATCCCCATGTCCGAAGGGTCACAGTAACCATTACCTCCAAGAAACACTTTCACGCCAGGAGCGAGGGGGACAAAGGACCGTCGCAGATGATTTAAGGAAAAGAATCAGGCTTTCTGCTGATAGGCAAAATCCAAGAGAGGGATGGCCCAAATTCAAATAGAATATAAAAAAAATTGATCCAGCCCAAGCATTAAAGAAGGCCAGCGATTATGCATCCAGATCTCCTCATGCACCCTGGCAAGAAACCAGGATACTTAAACAGCTATTCAGGCGACAACGGATTGTGTTGAATCAAACCATGATCAATAGCCATCGCAGCGTCGGCTTGAGGAACCGTGATCCCATGAACCGGATATTGTTGGACGACGTCAGGCACATGATGGGTCAACAGTCCTTGTGCATAGTAAGATTGCGTCACCGGTTGCAACAGCATATACACGGCCAAGAAGCCGGTGAGGGTCATGGTGACCGTATAGGGGATGGCCATCCAGACCATCCGGCCATACGAAAGACGAATCACGGGAGCCAAAGCGGACGTCAACAGAAAGAGAAAGGCCGCCTGCCCATTGGGAGTCGCGACACTGGGAATATTGGTGCCCGTGTTAATGGCGACCGCCAGGAGATCAAATTGATCACGAGTAATCACTCCCTGATGAAAGGCCCGCAGGACCTGTTCAATATAGATCGTCGCGACAAAGACATTGTCGCTGATAGATGACAAGATGCCGTTGGCAATAAAAAACATGCCAATTTGATGATCCCCATCCATGGCCAAAACATAATGGATAATGCCTCCAAAGAGTTGTTGCTCCTGGATCACCGCGACTACTGAAAAAAACACCACCAAGAGCGCCGTAAACGGCAAGGCCTCTTTGAATGCCTCCCCAAGTTGATGCTCCTCGATAATGCCATTCAAAGCGGTCACTCCCACAATGACGGATAATCCAATGATACCCACTTCCGCCAAATGAAAGGCCAGGGCGAGAATTAACCAGATCATCGCCAGCCCCTGAACAATCAAACGGGCTTGAAACCGATGATCCATCTTGCTAGAGGTCTCTTGGTCAAACCGCCAAAGAATGTCCCTGACGGCGTGGGGAAGACTGAATCCATACCCAAACCATCGGAATCGTTCGACCAGGGCACAGGTCAGTAACCCCATAATCAACACCGGGATGGTCACAGGAGACATGCGGATCAAGAATTCAATAAAATTCCAATCCGCCTTCTCTCCGATCAACAGATTTTGGGGCTCTCCGACTAAGGTGCAGACACCGCCCAGAGCAGTCCCAACCGCGCCATGCATGAGGAGGTTCCTTAAAAACCCCCGAAACTCCTCTAAATCAGAGCGATGGAGGGTGCCAACTTCATCGTCCACCGTATGATCATGATCATCCGGAACCCCTTTTCCGGAAGCCACACGGTGATACACTTTAAAAAACCCTACCGCTACCGCGATGATGACGGCCGTCACCGTCAACGCATCCAGAAACGCCGACAGAAACGCCCCCATGAAGGAAAAAAAGAGCCCCAACCAAATTTTTGACCGGACGCCCAGCAAAATCTTATTAAATACAAACAGCAACAGGTCTTTCATGAAGTAGATCCCGGCCACCATAAAAATCAGGAGGAGGATCACCTGAAAATTGTTCAACGCCTCATGGTAAACCGTTGCGGGTTTCGCCATCCCAATGAGCACGGCTTCAAGGGCCAACAACCCACCTGGTTGCAGAGGATAACTTTTTAACGCCATGGCCAGGGTAAAAATAAATTCAAGAACAAGGCACCACCCTGTCACAAATGGGCCGACGGTATACAACAAACAGGGATTGAGAATGAGGAAGGCGAGAATCGCTCCCTTATACCACCTGGGGGCATGGTCGAGGAAATTTTGTTCAAATGCACGAAGAAAAGATAATGCCATATTTTGAAATCTCCACAAGAAATGGTTCGTGATCAAGCAGGCATCATAAATATTTTTTACGGTATCGCCTGAACTGGTTCACTCTGAGATTGAGGATTGGCCTCTGCTGCCTTCTTTTCTACGATCTGCATGGCAATATCCAAGGCTGCATTAAAGTGTTCGCAGATATAATCCGCCTCCAGTCTGGAAAGTTCATTCAAATCGGCAAGAACCTGACGGGTCCTGGGGGTCATACCAGCCGTCAACACGGCCACCCCGCGAGAATTGGCTGCTTCAATTAAATCGCCCAAGGCGTAGGCACCCGACAAATCCAACTCATCCAGCCATTTACACCGAATGATGAGCACATCTTTGCCCTCAAGATGTTCAACCGTTTCATTCAGCCAATCGATCGCCCCAAAAAACAATGGTCCATGGGGACGAACGATGATAATCCGATCTCGAACAATATGCTCAAAGCGGCCGCTCACCTCTCCCATATTGGCCCCATTTTGGCTGATCTTACGAGCATACTCCCTGGCAAAGGCAAAAATGAGGTCCTCTTCTTCTTGTTTCACATCTTCATCCCGTTGACTGAGTTGCGCTTTATACTGATCCGACTGGTCTTTTACAAAACGGAAAAATGCCACAGCAAGTCCCATGGCCATGGCAGACAACAAGTTCCAAAACACCGTCATGACCACCACTAACCCAAATACCATCAAATCAGAAGTGGGCAGTCTTCGAACCACAGGGAGCACCCGCATATCCAGAATGTCATACCCGGCCTTCAGAAGAATGCCGGCCAAGGCGGAAAGAGGGATCGAGGCGGCCAGAGTTCCAAGGCCGAGAATGAATGAAAGCAGGACAAGACCCATCGTGATCGATGCCAAACGGGTACGGGCTCCGCTCTGGATATTGACGACACAGGGCATGGTATTAGTGGCTCCACCCAACCCCCCGACCAATCCTGAAAATAAATTTGCCGACCCTTGGGCGACCAATTCCCGGTCGCTGTTATGATGTGTGCCGGTCATATTATCTACGATGAGACAGGTGAGTAGGCTATCGAATATACAGAGTCCGGCCAGGGCAGCAGCCGGCACAAACGCTTGCTGAAGAAGGTCAAGATTTGGCAGATATAACTCCGGGAAACCGGTTGGAACATCTCCGATTTTGGGAATATCTAAACCCAGTAATGTGGTAGACGCTGTCCCAACAAACAACCCGATCAAGGGTCCTGGCAACCAGGTGACCGGTGAAATTTTTGGCCACATCACGACAATCACTAACGTGAGGATCCCAATTCCAATGGCTGGCAAGGATGTATGCATGATGGTTGAGGGCAATTCCGTAATGGCAGACGTAATACTCTTGGCACCAGGGAGGCCCAGAAATGGGTTGAGCTGAAGCAGCATGTACAAGAAGCCCAGTCCGGTCATAAATCCTGATATGACTGAATAGGGAGTGAACTTAATAAACTGCCCAAGCTTCAACAATCCCAGAACGATCAAAATAAACCCGGCTAAGGCGATGGTGGTAAAAATGAAGACGAGATTAGGTGAACCATCAGGCAATTGATGGGTCTGAGCGATATTAAGAATTTGGATAGTCATCGGCCCCGTCGGTCCGCCCACCGACCAGGCTGACCCACTTAACGGTCCTGCAACAAGACCGGCCGCCACAGCCGACCACAGCCCAGCAATGGCCCCCAACCCAGATGCCACACCAAAGGCCAAAGCCATGGGCAGCACGACCATCGCCACCGTGATCCCCGCCAATACGTCTCCTCGCACATGGTTGCCCAACCCCTTAAGATTTTCCTTGAAATTAAAATCTTTCAAATATCCACTAATGTTCGCCATCACTTGCTCCATTACTATTCCCTCCGCCTCGTTCGTTCTCGTTTCTCAAGCAGCCAATGAAATTAGTCAAAATTCCCCAATCGGGTACATCCGCAAATCACATGCCAATAACCAAAAGGACTGGCTTCGCAAACAATCAGGGCCTTTTCTTGTTAAATGGCCAAATATTCCTTCGCGAGATCTTATGAAGCTCTCAGCCTTAGTCTTCCCCAAGGACCCTTCTGTGCGAATTCGTACGGTGTGCCCTGAGCGAAATTAAAAGGTTGTCAGGAATGGGTGCCAACCATCGATCATTCCCCTTTGAAATATTTTAAGAAATGGAAAATAAAAGAACTGACTGAAAGGGAGGATTGCAAAACTAGAAGGTGAGCGTGGCCATCGTATACACATAATTAACATCGGCCGTACCCGGGCTTTGTGGGACACGATTAAAGTAAGAACCTTTGAAAAATCTGGCAAATCCCAACTCAAATGACGTATGTCGGAAATAGCCTTCCTGAGGAGACCAATTCAGCGACGTATCGAATAAATTTCCCAGGAACGTCCCCGCTCGACCCGTCGTGTCCTGCAAGCCGCTGCCCACAAAAGGGCCACGGCCATCCGCCAACCAAAAAGTCCGGTGAGACACCATTAATTCAACAGTAGGATAAGGCTTAAGAGTTGAGCGAAATCCAACAGGGGAAAGAATATTTGATGGGAAAATAACTCCCAAAATTCCGCTTGGTCCGTATTCAGCCCGACGCTTTGCGAACAAGAAATCAAAATTCTTTTTCGGATTGGGATCACCCGATGAATAGTCAAACAGGTAGACAAACCGAAGTGGCCAATCTGTACTAAAACTATAGCCCATCTCTCCGTGATGACGATGCGCAAAGTGACTCGTATGATCGACCGTTCCAACTTGATAGATCGATTCTATCTCATAATCCAATTGCTCTTGAGCAGGCTGGGCAAACACTCGAAATCCTACGGTGGAAAGATCCCGCTTTTGAAGATTATTCCCCTCATTCAGTTGAAAAACATACAACTCCCCATTAGCCCAGGGAACATGGCGGCTGGAAATCGCCGCACCCGAAAAATAGGAACTAGGGGTATTCCAATCCGGGCTGACCGTATGTCGTTGAACAGGTCGCGTGACAAAGGCCCGAAGTCCCCACTCATGGGTTTTGTCCGATCCCATGGTCAATTGCACACCATCAAATGTTGGAGTAAAGCTTCCAAACCGATGTCACGCCACGAGACGCCCTTTTCCAAAATCCATGATCAAACGCCCGACCTCAAATTTACCAGAACTCCCCGTTCCCAAAAAGTTTTGAGACACCAGATCAAGACGGAGTTGAAAAATATCCAGATGATCCACAAAAATTGGTTGGTGTTCCTGTCCCCTATCAGCCACTGGGGCACGAAAATCTGCTAATTCCAGTGTGAATCGGATAGGGTCCCAGATATCCTTGATTCCAAACAAAATCCTAGTCCGTTGAGCGACCATCTGATCACTTCCTGCTGTCCCTTTCGTAAAACTGTGACTAAAGGTTTCATAGCGGGTTCGATGTTCAACCCCCAAATCCATCCATTTCGGCGTCATAGCAGAAAGTGAATTGGGCTGTTGTAAAATGATTTTCAAACGATCAAAATCACTCGGGAATTCTTTGGAGGCATCGCCAGCACCAAATGTACTTGTTGCCCATGAACAGCCTCCAAGAATCATGAGGATCGTTATACGCATAATTCGAAAGGTTTTCATCATCAATTCTTCAGAAAATGTGGTAGGCGGTTTTCCCTCTTACGCTTTTCAGAACGAGTCAATCTGCCTCCAACGCAAAACTAATACCAAATAATTCATAAGGAACGATTAGATTCGGTTTGAAATTTTGCAGCTTGGGAATCAAATCCTAGAGGGCGGGCTTTTCATCTCCTCATGATTACCTTGACGGTAAAAAATGAAGATCTTTGTTACGCTCTTTTCTTTTTCCATCATGTGACGCGTTTGTTTATTTTAGAATTTCCTCTTTTTTTCTTTACTCATAACTTTCAAACACATCACAAAAGGTGCCAATTCACACGTCTCCCCCTGTGCACCATCGCACACTGATGAACTAGTGCAGCAAGTTGGAGCCACATCCTTGTCAAAAATTAGCAAGAAAACTAGCCACCGCACTCGCTGAACACCAATAAGAGACTGCGAGTATGGACTTTGCATTTCAATTGCTTCACAGTTGCTCACAGTGATTGTTCCTGTGACAGGTTTCATTGGGGGTGGAGATTCCCTAAAATCGTTCTTATCTGTCCAGCGCCCCTTGGGCAAATGGCGGTTTTGAGGGATCTCTCCTCGCCGTGGATGGAAGGCATTTAAAATTTTCATCACCATTTATGTGCAGGTAGCTCCAAAGTCGCCAACATAAACATGGCTGCATGTGACCGACAGGGAGTACTTCGACTTCTTTATTCATTCAAGCACAAGCAACGAGGTTTGTTATATGCGTGCAACGATTTATGTAACAGACGATGACCAAAGTGTGTGTTCGGCGTTAAGTCGCCGATTGGCAAAAAAAGGGCACCTCGTGAGGAGCTTCCATTCTGGAGAATCACTCCTTGAGGCGGTGGGTTATGAAATTCCCGATCTACTATTTCTGGATCTCAAAATGCCGGAAATGGATGGACTTGAAACGTTACGACGAGTGCGGCAATCGATTCCGACAACCCTGGTCGTCATGTTGACGGCCTATGGCGGCGTCGAAGATGCCGTGGAAGCTATGCGTCTGGGTGCCTACGATTTCTTAATCAAATCAGTCGATTTTTCATCAGTGGAACCGGCACTCAATCGAGCGCTCAATTTCCTCACACTAAGACGCCGGGTTGAGTACACAGCCTCCGAAAAACAACGTGAATTTTCCTGGAACCACGTCATCGCCATCAGTCCATCGATGACGGCTGTTCTTGAGAGATTCAAAAGGATGGCGGCCGAAGATACGGCGTTAGCGTTTCTCCACGGGGAGGTGGGAACTGGAAAAGAGTTCTTAGCTCGAGTTCTCCATTACAATAGCCAACAACATCTTGGCCCATTTGTGACGGTCATCTGTACGAATCAAAACGTACCACGACTTGAATCACAACTCTTTGGCTATGAACGAGGTGCCTTTAGCGGAGCCAATCAAGCCATGCCGGGAATGTTTGAACATGCAGATGGGGGCACCCTTTTTATTGATGAAATCGAACATCTGCCCATACCTGTTCAAGAAAGGTTAGCTGAGGCCATTCGCACCCGTTCATTTTGTCGAACAGGAGGGAAAGACTGTCTCCCCATCAATACTCGTCTCATGCTAGCCAGTGCTATCCCTCCAGACCACCCAGGGAATGAAAGCACCTTTCATCCAGCATTACTTTTACTTCTTCAAAATCATCAGATTCGCATTCCGCCTCTTCGGGAGCGAAAAGAAGACATCCTTCCCTTGGCACTTAAAACCATTCAGACGTATGGAGAAGAAATCGGCCGACCCAAGATCGATATTGATGCGTCCGTAACCCTGCTGTTGGAAAATTACGAATTCCCCGGTAATATTCGGGAATTAGAAGCCCTCATTAAAAAAGCCGTGCTCGGCTCTCAGGGACCAATTCTTTCTTCCATGAATTTTCAACTAGAGAATGCTCACGACGTGAGGGAAGACACCTCTCAGAACAAGGTTCACATACAGTTTGAACTTGGCCGGCATTCCCTCTCTGAAATCCAAAGCATAGTGATTCATGAAGTTCTGCGTTTAGCCAAGCAGGACAAAGAAGAAGCGGCCCGCTATCTCCATATTTCTCCCCAAATGCTCGAGGAACAGATGTGAATACATGAAGATGGGCCGCTCGAGAACAAGTCTTCCTTGGGAAGTTAACTCGTGCGCTTGATTTTACTCTTGCTTATACGCTCCTTCTTCCCAGGCTTAGGGGTTACCTGTACCTGCGCAACCATAGTATTTTCCGGGAATCCTTCTTCTTCTCTTCGTCCCTTCAGGAATGAAGTCAAGAGAGAGTATTGGTCTCGGGATTAAGCCATTTTCACACATTCCGCGTAGTGCGATCTTGCACTTTACCCCCACCGTGTCTCCATCTTTTGAAAACGAAATACCAAAAATCCCATGCCATTCTTTCTAATTTCCTTAGAGAATGGAGTTGATCGTGCGTGGTACTACTTTTGCTGGTTTCTTTGATTAGTTGAAAACCCAAATATCCACAATCAACGAAACGGATAAGAATTCCATGGCTAGAGTTTCATACCCAGACCCCATTCTTTCTTCAACCGGACTACACCTTGAATCCTCCCATTTTGACGAAACGCTGATGCGGCATATCCCCGGTTTTCGGCCTAGTCAAAAGTTTATAGACTATTCCTTAGGCATCTTAAAGCCATTTGGATTTCAACCAGACAATTCGATGGCCTGCGCAAGTGTGTGCCGCGACGAACTCACCCGCCCGTTTATTAATACGATTAATGAAGCCTGGGGGAGTTTATTTAACTTCTCCGGCTTGGCAGGCATGCCGTAACTCGGTGTCACGGGTTTTAAGGCCGCTCATCACCATGCGCCCGACACGGATGGAATCGAACGATATATCTATTTTGCCTTTCCCCATATCGCAATCGATGAACAGGGGATACCCGGAAACTGTTGGGGTCAAACTGTTGGCGTCCCGGACGTCAAAATATGTCTCACGCCTGTGGAGCACTGTTAACGATTCAACAGGATTTAGCCCATGGGTCAGTTGGGCTAGAGCTGAACCAGGATGACCTCGAGCAAAGCCTCTTAAAACAACGCCTGTTTAGGAAGCTTCGGTATGGTGACATGCCGGATTTGGTCACACTCACCAAAATGGCCCATACTGTCATCCGAGAAGATCTCGAACGGATGATCCAATTGACAGTCGATAGTGCCTCATTCCCGTATGCCGTCTTTACGGGAATTCAAATTCATGGTCCGAACAATCAAACCTGGATCTGGATGGATACGCCATATGTGATGGACCAAGGTATTCGAGAAACCTTAGATCCCATGAATCCGGTTTTCCAAGGTGCCTGGTAAGTCATTGAGGTCATATTGATAATGGACCGTGGAATACTTCATCCCGTCCTCTTCATTACCCTCCTAAAATTGAGCAGTAAAACCACTCATTTCCACATATCAAAATTCTCTAAAATGAGCGATTACGCACGTAT
>JAOUNC010000227.1 GCA_029881175.1 Nitrospirota bacterium
ACGCATCTCAACGGATTCATGAAACTCTCGTCCCACAGTTAGGGCCCTCTCCCGCTTCAACCCTTTAAGAATTTTTAAAAAGACCCATCCTAGTATGAGATGCATTTCTCTTTACTTAGTTTCATTTTTATGATTTGTAGAATGCTTGTATGAATGATCGTTTTTTAAAGGCCTGTCTTTGCCAGCCCGTCGACTGCACTCCTGTTTGGTTTATGCGACAAGCAGGAAGGTATATGGCCGAATACCAAGCGATTCGTCGCCGACGTTCTATCCTAGAGGTATGTAAAACGCCTGAACTTGCTGCTGAGGTGACGCTTCAACCCATCAATCGGTTTGATTTAGATGCCGCCATTATCTTCGCGGATATCTTACTCCCCTTAGAAGCCATGGGGCTTCACTTAGAATTTGTCGAGGGGAAGGGCCCGGTCATTGATAATCCGATTCGAGGGGAAATGGGTATTGTGGAACTGCGTGCTGTGGATGGTAGCGCATTTGGTTATGCGGGGGAAGCCATCCGTCAAACGCTCGCAGCCTTAGATAGTCGAGTGCCATTAATCGGGTTTGCAGGTGCCCCCTTCACCTTAGCCAGTTATGCGATTGAGGGGGGCAGTTCCCGCGACTATGCTCGCACGAAACAACTCATGTTTTCGCAACCAACGGTCTGGCATCAACTCATGTCAAAACTCTCTGCGGTGGTTGTGGAATATTTGCGAGTACAAAGTCGAGCAGGAGCCCAAGCCATTCAACTGTTCGATAGTTGGGTTGGCTGTTTAAGCCCGGGGGATTATGAAGAATATGTCTTGCCGCATGTCCAATCCATCTTTTCTGCCTTGCGGGTTGAAGGTGTTCCGCTTATCTATTTTGGTACAGGTACAACAGGCTTACTGACATTGATGCGCAAGGCGGGAAGTGATGTGATGGGCATAGACTGGCGTATTCGCCTGGATGAAGGATGGGCTCTGGTTGGTCATGATATGGGGATTCAAGGCAACCTGGATCCTATGGTGTTATTTGCCTCGAAAAAGGAAATAGAACGGCGAGTCCAAGACATTATGCAACAAGCCGCTGGACGTCCAGGGCATATTTTTAATTTGGGACATGGAATTCTTCCCACAACACCGTTGCATAGTGTTGACGTAGCCATTGAATGTGTGCGTCGTTTTTCGCTGAACACGGACTCTCCCACAACAAGATCCTAGATTTTTCTCACCCTTGTATCATTCCTCAAGGAAAATACCTCGAACGTCTATTTCCCCTTCCTTCCCCTCAACCAACATTGGCCTTAGCATTTCGGAACCCCATAACTGATGCCTTCCTCCACCTACCATGTCGTCATTATTGGCGGAGGAATCTCCGGGCTGGCTGCCGCGTTTTTTGTGATGGAGGAAGCAGAAAAACACCAGCTGGCTCTTCAATGTACGGTTGTAGAACGGGATGCCCGCTGGGGTGGAAAAATCCTGACCAATCGGCAACAAGATCTCCTGATTGAAGGAGGACCGGATTCTTTCTTGACATCAAAGCCATGGGCATTGGCCCTGTGCCGAACCTTGGGGCTTGAGGATCAGCTCATTCCAACGAATACAGAGAATAATCACACATTTTCTTTTTGCCACGGGGCCTTGCGAGAACTGCCTCAAGGTTTATTAGCCTTTCGGCCTCAACGGGTGGATACCCTTGTCTCCAGCGGTTTGTTGTCCTGGGGAGGTCTGCTGCGGATGGGTGCGGAACGGGTTTGGCCGAAATCATCTGCTCGTTTTTCTGATGAATCATTAGGAAGCTTTTTCCGCCGACGGTTTGGAGCTGAAGCCTTTGATTACCTTATTGAGCCGTTGGTTGCCGGCATCTACGCTGGAGATGCTGACGAATTGAGTATCGAAGCGACGTTTCCGCGATTTCGAGAACTAGAAGCTCAATATGGAAGTGTGATCAAAGGCATGCGTACGGCTCAAGCCACGGCCAAGATCGCCCCCAAGGCTCCAGGTGTCTCGCCTTCATTATTTATGACCCTTCGCAACGGACTAGGCCATTTAATTGAGGTTTTGGTCAATACATTAACGGACCGTGGAGTTCAGTTGCTCACCGGTTCGGGATGCCGGGAAGTTCAGCCTACGGCCTCCAATGATGGGCGATACCAGGTGTCTCTGGACAATCAGGATTTGCTCACAGCTGATGCGGTGGTGCTGACCACCCCAACCTATCAAACAGCACAAATGATTCGCACCATTCAACCTGAAGTGGCGAATCTTTTGGATATGATTCCCTATACGTCGACTGCCACGATCTCCATGACCTATCCGACAGAGGCAATTGCAAAGCATATTCGCGGGTTTGGCTTTGTGGTGCCTCGAAAAGAACAACGGGAACTTTTGGCCGCAACATGGACGTCACTCAAGTGGCCGTACCGAAGTCAAAAAGGAGAAACCCTGATTCGCTGCTACGTGGGCGGACGAGGTCGCGAGCATATTCTGGAATATGATGATAGGAAAATTGTGGAATCCGTTCGCCAAGAATTGCAGGGCATCGTTGGGATTACCACTCCTCCTACCTATACGGAAGTTCATCGCTGGATTCGGGGGATGCCTCAATACGTCATCGGCCATCAGGCTCGATTGGCCTCAATCAAGGAACTCATGAGGCCTTGGCCCAACCTCCATATGAGCGGGGCCGGGCTCTATGGTATCGGCATTCCTGATTGTATCCGGGAGGGGAGTCGGGTTGCCGAAAATCTCGCTCAGTCTTTTCTTCAGAATTCCAAGCCAACTGGTCCTTGAAAAAAATTGCTTCTCATCCCATCCCATCAGAACATTTTGAGTGAAAACGCATGAAAGATCTGGCTCGAGTCCATGCCATCGTCAATGGAAAGGTTCAAGGGGTTGGCTTTCGGGCGTTCACTCAGGATCAGGCCACGCAAAAAGGGATCGTCGGGTGGGTTCGAAACCGAGAGGATGGATCCGTTGAATTAGAAGCGGAAGGCCCACGGGCTATCCTTGATGATTTTCTCAAGGTTTTGGAACAAGGCCCAGGCCTCTCTCGCGTGGAACACATAACAGTTGACTGGAAAGCTGCAAACAGGCAAACTCAAGGGTTTACCGTTCTGCGATCCTGATTAAACAAAGACAAGACCCTTCATGCAAAAGAGGCATGGCGGTTATTCAAAATGGTCCTGAAGACTTAACAGTTTAGGGCGTAAAATGGATTACAAATCATTCATTCGAGAAGTTCCGGATTTTCCCAAAGCCGGTATTTTATTTTATGATATCACCACCTTACTCAAAGATCCGACTTGCTTCCGGTCAATGATTGATGACCTGACCCACAAATATGAGGGAGCTGGCATTACCAAAGTTGTTGGCATGGAATCACGAGGGTTTATCCTCGGTGCCCCTTTAGCCTATCAACTGAATGCGGGGTTTGTGCCTGTTCGAAAGCCTGGGAAATTGCCCGCTGATGTTTTTGAAGTCAAATATCTTTTAGAATATGGATCGAACTCTCTTTCTATTCATCGAGACGCCATCCAAGAAGGGGAGTCCGTTCTCATTGTTGATGATCTATTGGCGACAGGAGGCACGGCGGCGGCCACGGTCAATTTGATCCGGCAACTAGGTGGAGAAATTATTGGAGTGGGATTTTTAGTGGAATTGCTGGGCCTGGATGGTCGAAAGAAACTCGGTGGTTGTGACATCCATTCGTTAATCGCCTATGACTAATCGGGCGGGATGGTATGTTGTGATCAGTGAAAATGGCTATGATGCCGAATGGGCGAAGGCATGATCCTCAAGGAGGGTCATTCGTTAGTTCGTAAACTCCGATTGAGGAAAGGAATGATAGTATGGCGGCAGGATCAGGAAAGAAAGACGCAAAAACCACGACCACCCGTGTGAAAAAAACAACAGCCCCCACGGAAGAGGCTCCTCCAAAAGCCCAGAAAAAAAAGGAAATGCCCAAGCGTCATACGGCTCTCAGGCAAATCTTGATTGCCAAACGTGAAGCACTCATTCAAGAAATCAAACAGCAATTGGGTCAATCCGTTTCTGAAGAGCAACAACGCCGCCTGGAAGCTGCCATGGATAGTGGCGATCAAGCTTTGGTGGATTTAGAGCGAGAAATGGGTATCTCTCTTCAAGAAATGCGAAACCGTGAGCGTCAACTGATTGACGATGCCTTAGATAGCTTGGAAGAAGGCTCCTATGGTATGTGTGCGGATTGCGGCGAAGAAATCAGTGAAAAGCGGCTTCATGCCTTACCCTTTGCTCGCTTGTGTGTTGAGTGTCAATCTAAGCGTGAGTTAATGGAAAAAATTGAGCGATCGGAGCAACGCTCTTAACTCATTCTCCTTTCTGATTTCAAGCGTATTTTTCACCTTCCTTTCGACAACCGTAGAGGCGATTGGTGTGGCTGGTTAAATACTGAATCTCCTGATGTTCTCTCGTGTAATTGACGTCATCCACTTATCCACTATTTCACTGAAGTACCATTGGGTTCTCAAGACGAGCAGAACTCTCACAACACGTTGGTGAGACCATGTCACAGATTCCTGTTGTGGTGTTGGCAAGTGGCGGATTAGATTCAACGGTCACGGCCGCGATGGCCAAGGCCGAAGGGTATGCTCTCCATCTGTTGACCATTGATTATGGCCAGCGCCACCAATTTGAAATTGACTGTGCAAAAAATATCGCTACCTGGTTAGACGTTCACGACCACAAGATTCTTCAATTAGATCTACGGATATTTGGTGGCTCGGCCTTGACGGATCACATTCCTGTGCCCACAGATCGTTCTCCTCATGAGCGGGGACAGGAGATTCCCGTCACGTATGTTCCTGCCAGAAATACAATCTTTTTAAGTTTGGCCTTAGCGTATGCGGAAGTGTTAAACGCCAGGAAAATTTTTTTCGGGGCAAATATTCTCGATTATTCTGGCTATCCAGATTGTCGTCCAGAGTTTATCCAAGCCTTTATGGAAGTGGCCAAACAAGGAACGTGCTCAGGGCAAGAGGGGCATCCTATTGAAGTCGAGGCCCCATTACTGTACATGACCAAACGTGAGATTATTCAAAAAGGTCATGAACTTCATGTGCCTTTCCACCTGACGAGTAGTTGTTATCAGCCTGGGCCTGACAATCGTCCTTGTGGACATTGTGATAGTTGTCTTATTCGTCAAGAAGGATTTCAGGAAGCTCAGATGTCCGATCCGGCACAGATAAGTGCCGACTGATGAGGAGAAAAGCGATGAATGGTTGGGGAGCAGGGCATATGACTAAAAAAATAATGCCTATCAGCAAAGTGCACACACGAATTTCCTGTGGTATAACGG
>JAOUNC010000007.1 GCA_029881175.1 Nitrospirota bacterium
TCAGTTAAATTCGGGAATGAAACATAAGAGCATTGGAAACATAGGTATGCGATTAAATTTCATGAGTGGAATCCGGTTTGGGGACTTCGACGTCCATGGCGGGAAATTCCTCTCGAAGTGTCATTGCGAACGCAAGAGATTGACGTTCTTCTCCATGTACCACGAAGACTTTTTTCGGATGAGGGGTCATGGCACGAACATAGGCCAGCAAATCGTTGCGATCGGCATGAGCGGAAAACCCATTGAGTCGAACCACTTGCGCCCGTCGTTTGGTTGGCACACCGAAGATCGGCACGGTATCCCATTCCTCGACCAGTTTTCGTCCAAGAGTATGTTCGGCTTGAAAGCCGACTAAGACAATGACATTGGCTTCATCCTCAATCATATGCTTCAAGTGATGGACCACGCGCCCCCCTTCGCACATGCCGGAGGCCGAAATAATCACACAAGGTCCCTTTCGTTGATTCAACAGCTTGCTGTCTTTTGTGGTCGAGACAAAATTGAGGTATTTGGAAGCGAAAATATCACCTTTTGAGGTGAAGGTTCGATACGTGTCCTCGTCATAACATTCCGGGTGTTGCCGAAAAACTTTCGTGGCTTTTAACGCAAGCGGGGAATCGATAAAGATCGGAATAGGATCGACTTCTCCGTTTTTGACTAATTCTTTGATGCGCATGATGATATCTTGAGTGCGCCCAACAGAAAATGCTGGCACAAGAATTTTGCTCTTGTGTTGAATAGCATGTTGAACGAGTTTTTTGGCCATCTCCTTCCGCTGATTTTCCACGTCGTCATGGAGGCGGTCGCCATAGGTCGATTCAATAATCAACACATCGCACGGGGGTGGGGCATGTGGGTCACGAAGAATCGGCATGTTGGCACGGCCCAAATCACCAGAGAACAGGAGTGTGGTTGAATTCCCTCGCGTTCGGTGTCGGAGCCACACGGCTGATGATCCAATAATATGTCCGGCATCATGAAAGCGTGCCGTGACATTGGGAGCCAGGGAAACCGATTGCTCATAGCCTCCGCCTCGAAAGTGCTTCACAATCTTTTGTGCATCATCGCGTGAGTAGATGGGGCTGACGCATTGTCGGCCTCGGCGTCGCTCCAGTTTATTGACGTAGCGACAATCATTTTCTTGAATGCGTGCGGAGTCAGCCAGCAAAATTTCTGTCAAATCGGCTGTGGCCTTGGTCATATGGACGGCCCCTCTAAATCCCCCCTTCGCTAACATGGGGAGCGCGCCGGAATGATCGATATGAGCATGAGAAAGACAGACGGCCTCGACGGACTTGGGATCGAATCCTAAATGTTGATTGCGTTCTCTGGACTGATCACGCCTGCCTTGGAACATGCCACAATCAAGCAGGATCCGGGTCTTGCCAGCATCAACTATATGCCGGCTGCCGGTGACAGATCGGGCGGCACCGTAAAATGAAAGTTTCATGGGGCCGTCTCCTGCCGATGTTCTCTCACAATGATCTCCCAGGCTTCAGCCGCCGTTTCGGCATAATGAAATAAGGACAAATCTGTCGGACTTATCAGACCGAACTCTATAAGCTTTTTCCAATTGATGAGGTCTTCCCAATAGTCTTTCCCAATTAGGATGACCGACACGTCCTTCACTTTTCCTGTTTGAAGAAGAGTCAGGGTTTCAAACAATTCGTCCATCGTTCCAAACCCGCCTGGGAACACCACTAACGCCTTTGCCCGGTTTAGGAAATGCATTTTGCGAAGAGCAAAATACCGAAACTGAAAACACAGGCTTGGGGTAATGTACGCATTCGGAGTTTGTTCGAAGGGCAGGGCAATATTCAGCCCGATGGATTTGGCTCCGACATCTGCTGCGCCACGATTGCCGGCCTCCATAATGCCTGGCCCCCCGCCCGTCACGATCACATATTCACAGCGTCCATCCAACTGACAAGTCGAAGATACGAGGCGGCCAAATGCCCGGGCCTCATCATAGTATGGGGCTAAGGTTAATTGATTCTTGGCAATGGCCACGGCCTGTTGTTTGGTCGCATCATGTGGCGATTGAGCTAAAACGTGTTCAGCTTCAGCCAATTTCGTCTTCGCGGCTTGTGGTTCGAGAAGGCGGGCACTCCCAAAGACAACAATTGTCGACTCAATGCCTTCGTCTTGTTGGATCAGTTCCGGTTTAAACCATTCCAATTGTAGACGGACTGCGCGGAGTTGGTTTCGTTGAAGAAACTCCAAATCCGAGTCTGCTCGTCGGAAAGCTGAGGAAGAGGAGACGCCAGCGGATGGGTGTGATGGATCTGTCATTGAAATACCGTGCGCGTGAAAGAGGGGATTAACCAGAATTATAAAGAGTCGGTGGGGGAATTGAAACTGCTGTCATACCAAGAGGAAGTCCTACTGCGGTCATGGGAGAATGGCCTAATTCAGCCGATGTGGCCAGATTGGTGCTGTCTGAATACTGATTGAGGGGATTGGTCTGAGAAGGGGGTTTGCGGTATAGTCGGGTGCATCAATATACGGGGTCGGTTTTTATGAAAACGCTTTCTTCTCCAGCTTTTCAAGATTGTGAGGCTTGTCGACATCGAGAATCCTCAGATATCTGTGAGATTGTGCCATCGTCAGACGAGTCCTCTGGCCTTGTAAAGCGCCGGGCGATGTACCAGCCGGGGCAACATATATTTTACGAAGGACATGTGGCTCTCGGCCTTTACATCCTGTGTCAGGGACGGGTGAAGCTCACGCGGCTGAATCGCAAAGGGCAGCAACGATTGGTGGGGATTTTAGGGTCAGGGCAACTTCTGGAAAAACAGGCGTTTCAAGAACAACCGATTCATCAAGTCACCTGCGAAGCCTTAGAGCCTTCACACGTATGTCTCTTAGATCGCACCAGTTTCCTGGATTTTTTAAAAGACCATGGTGAGGCAGCGGTAAAATTGATTCAAGTGTTGAGTAAAGAGATGACTGAGGTCGTCAGTGCGGCGGATCAGTTTGCGTTTACTCCAGCCAGGGAACGCTTAGCTCGCTTATTAGTAGAACTCAGTGAGCGGTTCGGGCAAGAAGGCGAGAAGGGAACCCGGATTATTCTCAAGCTCAAACGGGAAGATCTGGCTCAAATGATTGCTGTCACGGTCGAAACTGTTGTGCGTCTTCTCCATGATTTTCAGGAGGCGGAATTGATTACGGTGCAAGGCCGTGATTTAACCCTTCTCAATGTTGATCGTCTTACCATAATCGCAAGTGCCTCCTCTTCAAGTTAATTGCCTTTGCGGGTATGTCCAAATATGACTCCTCACGAGTATTCTTTATAGTTCGTATTTGCCTCACATTTCCGTTCTCCCAAGATGACCTCCGACCTTAATTCTTTCCTCTTCCCTCTTGGGCAGTATCTTGTGGCTTTTGTTAGGCCATTCGCCCTACCAAAAAGGTTGATGACAATCGTATTTGATCTTGTCATTCAGCAATGACGAATGAGAGGGCGTCAGTTTAGGATCCTGGGCATTAATGTCTTTTGGCTATCTTCCTGAAAAGAAAGAAGACAGGCTAGCAAAGAAATCAAGAATATTCGCTTGAGCAGGAATTCTACACATTAATAGAGAGGGAGGTAGTGGGATGAACAGAGGTCGGTCCATTGCAAGTAGACTATGCGGGTTAATGGTATGTGTGATGTTGTGGCCCCTAGCGGGAGCAGCACAAGCTGCGACTGTCGAAGAGCGGTTGGAACGATTGGAGCAAAAAACGCTCTCTATATCGCCAGGAGCGGAACAAGAAACAGGAAATATGGTCTTTTTCCGTGGTGGTTGGGCAAATCTGACCAATGATCGCTCTAATGAAGTGTTTACCGATGTGTTCGGGTTCAGTGGATCCAACGATCAAAATGGCGGGTACTATGTTGGCGCCGGTCTGGACCTGGTCCTCTCACGAAATGTCTGGGATATGTTGCCTGGAACGTGGGTGTTAGGGGAAATCGGGGTGGAATTTAAAAGATTTAATTCAAATAAAGTGACTCAGGCCGTCCCGAGTACTTGTGGAGCCGCGATTCCTTCATCAGGTTGTACGGTCGAAACGAATAAAAAAGTTCAAATTACGATGCTGACCGTGGATGTGGCACCAAAGATTATGTTTATGGAAGGCAGCCGCATCCGCCCATGGATTATCCCTGTAGGATTAGATTTTCATGTCATTAGTCCTCCGTCAAATGATACAACGGTCTTGGATATTGGTGTGCAGTTTGCGGTCGGAGCTCAGGTCAGGGTCTGGAAAGCGCTGCATCTTGGTGTGGATGGACGTTTTCATTTAGCGACTGGACAAACCGATACCACCAATAATTTTGGCACAGCTGGTGTATACCTTGGCATCGCGTTTTAATAATCGGTATTTGAATTGAAGAGTGCCACCATTTGTGTTGGCTCAGGTTGGTATCCCACAAGTTCCTCCCCTCAGAAAGGGGAGGAGCTATGGTGGAGTGGAAGATGATTGAACTATGGAATCTGCAGGAAAAATGGTCTTGTCTTAGGCAATGAAAATGGTAATTTTTCCTTTTGTCCAGGTTTTGAGTAGAGACCTCAGCACATTCTCGTTACAATGCAGGAGGTGAATTTTCTTAACATCATTCTCGTTTGGATCCATCTGACAGCGGCAACTTTTTGGATTGGAGGTATGCTATTCCTTTCTTTGGTTGCCGTCCCGCTTCTCAAAAAAGATTCTGATCCTTCCTCAGCTCAACGTGGGTTTATCAACCTGGCCCGTCGGTTCCGAACGCTCGTATGGTCGGCTCTGGCCCTTCTTGTGGTGACTGGAGCGATTCTCCTTCCTGGCCAGGTGAATCTTGCTACTTCACTAGGGGAATGGCCTCCGGCAGTACTCACCAAATTAGGCCTTGTCCTTTTGCTTATCGTTGTGTCGCTAGCACATGACCAATTCCTTGGTCCGAAGGTCCGGGCACTGAAAAATAAACCAACCGCTGAATTAACATTTGTGGAAAAGATCCTTATCCGATTCTCCCCCCTCATTGGCCGACTCACTATGCTGCTGGGCTTAGGCATTCTTCTCGCAGCCGTCTTTATGGTCCGGGCCTAATTCAAAAAGCTTCTTCGGTTTTCCCGATTCAACACAATCAGTTGCTCTGAAAAATTTTTAATAATCCACCAGGCAATTTTTGCAATCCTCGGTCTCCCCCAAAAAACTAAAATGGTATCTAAGGGGATACACTTTTTATCCGTTTAGATATAAATCTCATGGATCAGTCTGTATACTAAACAGGCATTCACAAAAAATATTGGTTTTTCCTGTGAAAATCCCACTTCAAAAACCTAACCCATATTCGATATCTTGGTCTCTCGATTGCAGGTATTCGAATTGGATCTTATCCGCCATAGTTAAAGAAACAATTCAGATGAAATAACTTTTTTGGCGCAGGAAACCATGAATGAATGTTTAAATTTATCCAGAGGTGTAAGGTGTTTCTTGATTGCTTCGGAGAGCTATGGCTAAACCGCAACTCGCACCCTTTCAAGAACCGCGGTAAGTGGTGGGATCTTGCCCATAAGTTCGGGGTTGGAAATTCATTGCCTTCTTAACATTTCATGAGACTTCTTTGTTTATAATTCAAAAAGGAAGTTACTCTTTTACTGGCGATTACTATTTAGAATAGTCGCATATGCTACTTTCATCCTCATTCAGACTAACGGTAAAAATCATCTTTTTGGTCCTTGCAATCTCTCTCCTGTCTGGCTGTGCTGTCTATTATCGCGATCGCGAGTCAGGAGCTGAACATATTTGGGGCTTTGGGCATCTCTCCATGAAGGTGATTCCACCTTTGGAAGAGAAACAGGCCCTTATTCAAAGGACCACACTGACCGGAGTGGCCATCGGAATGGATAATGGCTCATTGGGAATGAGTGTTGGCTTTGATCAACGTGAACACATTCTCATCTACGATGAAAATGTGGCGTTAACCATCCAACGCCCACCAAGTAACGACTTTTTTTATTTCAAAATAGGAACCTACCCGATCGAGCGAGAAATCCTTCCTGATACCAAAAATTCATCAGAGAAAAAGGAGAATCAACCATGAACCAAAACTTGAAAAACAGGATAGTTTTAACTATTGGAATCTTTCTTTTATCGGGATGTGCAGGATACGATCGAGTCTTGTTTGTCACAAAAACAAATGTCGGGCTTGATATTGACGATACACCTCCAACCGCTGAAATTACTGTCGCTAGGAGGGAGTTAGCCATCGCGCCAACCTATCAAGATACTAAAGGGCAAGAGAAAACATTACCCTTGCTGGGATCATTTGGGTTAACAGGAGGCGCATTCAATCCTGGAATATCATCTGTTTTTGCTGGCGGGGATGCCGCTGTCATATTAGTTACTGAAAAAGGGAAAGAGGAAGATTGGGATTCATCCATTTGCTTGTCAAAAAAGCCCGACGCACGGGGTCCTTTCAAGAGGTTTTGGCATTGGATTACATTCACTGACTATGAAAAAATTGAAGCCCGTGCTCAGACGCGGACCTTTTATTTTGCGACTGATACGTCATTTGGTGTGAAAGTCGGATGGAAGGGTACTGGTGGGCCTTACCCTACTAGTTTAAAACTTGGATATAACCGTATGGAATTAGCCAGCCCTCCGATTTTTATTAAAAAAGGATGTGAAGATGGTCGCAAGGGCACAAGTGGTGATTGGGAAGTAAAAGTTCCTTCCTTTTTCGCCTCACTAGATAATAAGAGTAATTTCCTTCCTGAACCTGCAGCTTCAGAAACTGGGGTTCCAGGGACTGCAGTGACTGGTGGGGTAACGCACGTTCAATTTTTTGCTACCGGAGCCGTGGCAAAGGCATGGGCCGGACGATCTTCGGTTAAAAAGGCAACCTTCAAAAGAATGGCACCCGAAGCAGCAAAAATTGAAAATAAGGAGTAGATGATAAGAAGAAAATTTTCTTTTGCAAAGCGAAAGAACGAACTCTTGTGCCTGACCTTAGTCGTTTCCATCACGCGTCCGCGGCCTATCCCTTCCCAATGGGTATTGTGTTTGAATTGGGTGTTTAAAAAGAAACCCAAAGCAGAAGCCATAAAAAAAAGAGAGGGCCATAAGGCCCTCTCTTTTTTTAAGGTTATATGCAGTTGCTATTAGAAGCGGCTTCGGCGTTTGTCGCCAAATCCACCACCGCCACCGCTGCCACCAAATCCGCCGCGTCCACCACCACCGCCACCGGTGCGTGGAGCTTGTGGTCGAGCTTCATTGACCGTCAACGTGCGGCCTCCGAACTCCGTAGAGTTCAAGGCATCAATTGCGGCTTTGGCTTCCTCGTCTGAAGACATTTCCACAAATCCGAATCCGCGAGATTGGCCGGTAAATTTGTCACTAATAATGTTCGCTGATTCAACGGTCCCGTGTGCCGAAAACAAATCAGTTAATTCATCTTGGGTTGCAGAATACGGCAATCCCCCTACATACAGTTTTGAACCCATGGGGTTCCTCCTTTTGAAAATTGATATTGCTTTTGGCTCGAGATGCATTACCCATTGGGAAGGGATAGGCCGCGGACGCGAGATAGAGGCGACTGAGGTCAGACACTTTCCAGGAAACTCTCGGTCAAAAGAACACCGGTTACGGGCTTCAGTGATTATGTCGCTCAAGGCCAAGCCCCTAGCCTTAAGTAAATTTAATTTAGCATAGGAAAAGGATAAAAGATAGCAAGATATTTTCTCCACATCAGCCGATGTGGCGGTCGACTTGACAAGACTCCACAAGTGAATTTTGGCAACTTGCCATAAGACTCTCGATGGGGCGGACGCCAATTTTTTTATTTGTTTGGGTATCGACTTGTATTGAAATTTGGCAGTTGGTCGGTCCCCAACTCTTCGACAAGCCTGCTATGGCGCCTGCTCAGAGGGAACCGGATTTCAGCAATTTGTGGAGAGCTTCCCAAGCCGTTTCTGGCGAGCTCGTAGAAGCGTGGAAAGGGTTTAAATTAAAATATTGTAGGTTGAACGGTTTCAACGAAAAGGACTTGGAGCGAATCGGTTCAACCCTGTGGGTTGGTGGATCGGTCATGTGATGGAATTGGGCCGGGTGGAGGTTCGCCTGTTAAGCGTTCCAATTCAGTCAGCGCAATGGCTAAATCATATTGAGCTTGGGCGTAATCCAATCGGGTTTGACGGAGGACGCGTTGAGCATCAAGCACATCCATCAAGTTGGCCTCACCAAATTTAAAGCTGACCTGGGCAATTCGTAAGGCTTCTTGGGCCTGTTTCAAGAGACCTTGTTCGTAGGTGGTAATTTGTGCTGCGGCAGATTTGGAGAGATGAACCTGTTGAATCATATTCTTGAGCAACTGGTGTTTGATCCGGATGAGGGAGGCTTCCCGTTGACGAAGAATCCCCTGGGCATGGGCAATGTTTCCCTGACGTTGATCCCATAGGGGGAAGGGAATGGATATGGCCCCGACATAGGCTTCGCGTCCGACATCTCGTTGATAACTGCCGCTCAGGGTGATATTGGGCATGCGTGCCTGTTGTTCCCGCCGATGCGCTTGCCGGGCTTCCTCTACCATTTTTCGCCATTTCTGCATAACGGGATGCTGAGCGAGGGCATTTTCGTCGAGCGGTGTGGAAAGGAATTCTCCCCTTGATGAAGGAAACTCGCCTCGAATGGTAAATTGGTTGCCTAAGGCTCCGGCGGTCAAGCTATTCAATTCGGCTTGAAGCGAGTGGATCATGCTTTGGATTTGCGTGCGTTCTTTTTTCACCTTTAACAATTCGACCTGGATTTTTACGCCTTCAAATGGTGGGGCTTCGCCGGCTTCAATTCGACGAACAACGGAATTGCGGACCTTTTTCATGGATTCAAGATTGAGGGTGGCCGTGTTCCCTTGATGCGTGGCAAACAACAGATTGTAAAACGCATGCTTGGTGGCGGCGATCACATCTAATTGGGCCTCTTGAAAAGAGGCCTGTGCACTCTCAACTCCGGCTTGCGCAGCCCGCTGATCAGCATCCCGCTTGCCTGGCCATTCCAAGGGTTGGCTGAGCGTAATATACCGCTCAGTAATGGTCGTCCCCATGGAGGGATCTCGTAAGGATCCCCGACCGCTTTGAAAGGCAATGGTGGGGTTGGGATAGGCGGAGGCGATCCGTTTCTGGCCTTCCTTTTGTTCAAGGATTCCCTGACTTTCTTGGAGGGCCGGGTTGTTCGTGATCGCCAATTCCACAACGTCTTGGAGGGAATAGGCGGAGGAAGCCTGTGGAGCGGGAAGAGACTGAGCCTGGACGGAAGAGACGGTTGGGAAAAAACAGTGAAATAGGCCGAAGGCAATCAGAAGAACGTGCATGATCCAATCCTTAGAGTGAAGAGGTTGTGGCAATTTCATTGTGAGTGGGTTCCATGGGTTTTTGCCGACGACAGATGGTCTGATAGACCGCAGGAATGACGAGTAGGGTCAGGGGCGTCGACGTGACTAAGCCCCCGATGACGACTGTGGCCAGTGGCCGTTGGACCTCTGCGCCCATACTGGTGGCGATGGCCATCGGGAGAAATCCCAAGCTGGCGACTAAGGCGGTCATGAGTACCGGACGAAGCCGATCCATCGCCCCTTGTTCCACCGCTTCTGCGGTAGACAGGCCTTCGGTCTCCAATCCTTGAATGCGACTGACCAAGACCACCCCATTTAAGACGGCGATACCAAAGAGCGCGATGCAGCCGATGACGGCCGAAATACTCAAGGGCAGGCCGCGCATCCAAAGGGCAAAGAGTCCTCCTGATAAGGCTAACGGGACATTCAGGAAAATCAGCAGGGCTGGGCGAATGGCCCCGAAGATGACAGACAAGACCGCGATGATCAGCACTAACGTAATGGGCACCACGACGCCGAGGCGACGAGTGGCTTCACGTAAATGTTTGTATTGTCCTGCCCATTCAAGGTAGTAGCCTGGAGGGAGGGAAATAGTTTGAGCCACAGTCTGTTGGGCCTCAGACACGAAGGAACCCAAGTCACGCCCTCGGATGTTGGTTTCGACGACCAATCGGCGTTGCACATTTTCTCGACTGATTTGTGCAGGTCCTTCATCCACCGTGATGGTGGCCACCCTGGATAGGGGAACCAATTCTCCATGGCTGGTGGGGATGAGGAGATTTCCTAGGGCCACAGGCCCCGCAGAGACATGATCAGCGAGACGGACAATGAGGTCAAATCGCCGTTGCCCTTCGAAAATCGTGCCCACCGTTTGTCCTACTCTGGCCGACTCAATGATTTCCAGGACGTCTTTGGCATTGAGCCCATAGCGACCCAGTTGGTCTCGATTGACAATCACCCGAATCCTGGGGATGCCGGTGACTTGTTCGACTTTCACATCTGCGGCTCCGGGAACCTGTTCTAATATTTTCGCGACCTGCTCGCCATGATGGCGCAAGATGTCGAGATCCTCACCGAATATTTTCACCGCCACATCGGACCGGGTTCCGCCAATTAATTCATTGAATCGCATTTCAATTGGTTGGGTAAAACCGAGTCCGACGCCTGGAACGGTTTTGAGAATTGCGGACTTCATGGCTTCAATTAAGGCATCTTTCGTGGAAGCGCTGGTCCAGTCTTCCTGGGATTTCAACACCACAAACACATCAGATAATTCAATACCCATGACGTCGGTGGCGACTTCCGGGCTGCCTGTTCGGGTGACGACCTGTATGACTTCAGGAAACTGTCGTAGCGCACGTTCCACGCCCAAGGCCGTGTCGATGGATTCGGTCATAGACACACTGGGGAGGCGCCAGATTTGAATGGCCATATCGCCTTCTTCCAATCGAGGGAGGAACTCGATACCCAACCGCGATCCAATGAGGAGGCTTGTGCCAAAGATGATCACTCCAGGGATGATGACCCAGCTTGGGTGTGTGAGTGAGAGTTGGAGGAGCGGGCGATAGAGATTGCGGGCCATCCGGATAAGCCAGGTTTCTTCTTGGCTGGCTGTGGGCCGAGCAAACCAATAGGCCAGAACGGGTACGCCAGCCACGGCAAATAGTAAAGACCCAACCAGGGCAAAAATCACCGTCATGGCCATGGGCCGAAACATTTTTCCTTCAAGGCCCAGTAAGGAAAGGATGGGAAGATACACGATAATGATGATGCCGACGGCAAATACGATGGGTCGCAAGACCTCCTTCGCCGACGCCAGGACGGTAGCCAGCCTGTCTTCTGAGGACATCGACCGGTCGTGTCCTAATCGGCGGAGAATATTGTCGATCATCACGACCGACCCATCAACGAGAAGGCCAAAATCAATGGCTCCCAGGCTCATCAGGTTGCCGGAAATACCAGCCTGATACATCCCGGTAAACGCGAAAAGCATGGAAAGGGGAATCGCCATTGCCACAATGAGGCCTGCCCGGAAATTTCCCAGAAAGGAAAAGAGAATCGCGATAACCAGCAAGCCGCCTTCGAGCAGGTTATTGCGCACGGTTTTGATGACTTTTGAGACAAAGATTGTCCGATCATAATACGGCTCAATCTTGATTCCCGGAGGCAGAGAGGCTTGAATCTCTTGTACCCGTTCCTTGACCAGTTCCACCACTTGTTGCGCATTGGCTCCAGCGAGCATTTGCACCATGCCAATAACGGTTTCCCCTTCCCCCATTCGAGTGGCCGAGCCAATACGCAAGGCAGCCCCTTCTTGCACTTCACCAATGTCAGTAATAACGATGGGGACGCCCCCTGGTCCATGATCAATGACGATCTGTTCCAATTCGGTAATGGACGAGGCCATCGCTTCGCCCGTAATGAGATATTGTTCTCGCTCATGTTCAATGTACCCGCCGCCGGCCAAGGCATTGTTTTGCTCAAGGGCATGAAAGACGGTGGATAAGGAAAGATTGAAGGCCAGGAGTTTGCTGGGCTCCACCACCACTTGAAATTGCTTGGTTTCTCCTCCCCAAATATTGACTTCGACGACACCGGGGACTGCTCGCAGACGTCGACCAATATCCCATTCTAAAAGTGTTCGCAGCGTCATGGGACTATAGCCAGGTCCGTTGAGCGTGAATTGATAGACCTCCCCTAAGCCTGTAGATAAGGGACCCATCATGGGCCGGCCATATTTTGGTGGAATCCGCTCGGCAGCCAAATTGATGCGCTCGTTCACCAGTTGCCGGACGAAGTATTGATCCATACGTTCATCAAAGATCGCTGTCACCGCGGACAGCCCATAGCGGGAGATGGAGCGAACTTCTTGTAAGCCCGGTATTCCGCTGAGGGCGGTTTCTATGGGAAACGTCACAAACTGTTCAACCTCAATGGGCCCCAGAGCGGGTGAGGGGGTGAGAATTTGCACTTGAACGGGCGTGAGATCGGGAACGGCATCGATGGTGAGGTTATTCAATGACCAGAGGCCGGCCACGGTGACCAGAATCAAGGTCACGACCGTGAAGAATCGATAGCGAAGGGAAAGGGTTAACAAACGTTCCATGTTAAAGTCTTAAAACCCTAAAATGAACCATGAAGGATTGAAGTGCGCATGCGTTCTTCCTCTGATGTTGCCTCGTACATTGGTTATTCTCCTTCAATAGATGACTTCATCATGGCGTTTTTGAGATCGAACACGCCTTGCGTGACCACGGCGGCTCCAGCACTCACTCCATGGATGACCTCCACCAGCCCTCCGGTTTCCGGTCCTACCTCTACGGGCACAAATTCAAATCCGGTAGGAGTTTGAACGAAGACTCCACGCACCCTGTTGACCAGGGTGATGGCTGAAAGAGGCATGGAAAGGACGGGTTTTTTCTGATCGCTCAGACGGACTTGAACAAATTCATTGGGTTTGAGTTGGCCTTTGGGATTGTCGACATCAAATCGGACGCGGATCGTGCGAGTGGCTTCATCGGCAACAGGAGCGACATAGGCTAAGATCCCGTGAATGGGCTCTCCGCCTTGTGGCACGACTTGCCCTAGATCTCCTTCCTTAAACCGCCGAGCTTGTTCGATAGGTAAATTGGCAAAGACCCAGACGCGACTGGTGTCGACGATTTCAAAGAGTTCTTCGCCTGCCCCAATGCCTTGGCCGAGCACGACTTTTTGATTCACGACGGTTCCGCTCAGTGGGGTTCGCAAAATGTATTTGTGGCCTTCGAGATGGCTGCCATGTTCCAGTTGATATAGATCCTTTTTGCTCAGTCCCATATTCAGGAGCTTTTCTTTTACATGTTGAAAGACTGCTTGGGCTTCGCGTTGCTGGCCCTGATCTTCCAGGAAACGGCGTTGAGAAATGATCTGTTCAGCTTGCAACTCGTTGGTTCGCTTAAAATTGCTGGTGGCCACATCCACTTTGGCTTTGGCCACCAAGTATTCCTGCACTAATTCATCCAGTCTCATACTTTCCACTGCGGCCAGTGGCTGACCTTTGGTGACTCGAGTTCCCAATGTCACAAAAATCGTATCGATTTGGCCTGGGATTCTGGAGGACACTTTGGCCACTTGCGCAAGATCGAGAGCGACGTTCGCTGGAGCCGTGAACACATAAGGCATCAGACGTTCAGCGATGACCTCGACATGAATCCGTTGCCTGGCTTGTTCAGGAAGCAGGTCCACTTGAATCGATGTGCTCTCGAGAGGAGGGGGCTCTTCCTTCGCAGTGGGGGGTGCCACTGGCTGATCAGAACAGGCGGCAAGCCACAGGCTGAGAAAAACCAGAATGATCAATCGATGTATGGGCGGCGACGGATCGTTCTTCAATAGCCGACCTTTCGAGAGGAACATGTTCATACGCGTGAATCTCCGGATGGAAGCGTGATCGTCACTGTTGTTTCTTTTCCTACTATGCTCTGTATCTTCACTTGGCCATCATGAGCTTCCACAATCTCTTTGACAATGGCCAGACCTAATCCAGTTCCCCCCGATAAACGATCCCGTGCGTGATCTACTCGATAAAACCGGTCAAAGATATGGGGTAGGTGTTCCGCAGCAATGCCGGGACCGGTATTCGTAATGGATAAGGTGGTCGAGGATGGTCCCTGCTTGAGTCGAATGGTGACGGTACCGCCATTGGGGGTATGTCGGAGCGCATTATCCAAGACATTAATGATCGCCTGCTTGAGCTGGGAGGGGTCTCCCAGAACTGGCGTGAGGGAATCTTGATCAATCTGGAGATGAATGTCTTTGTCTTGAGCAAGGACGGCGAATTGGTCCCCAACGTCCTGCACCAATGTGGAAAGATTGAGGGAATGCAGCTCCAGAGGCGGTCGATCTCCCTTGAACTGCGCCAAGGTGAGCAATGATTTGGTGATCTTTGTGAGGCGGTCCACTTCCTGGATGTTGTCCAGAATCGCTTCTTGATAGTCTTCAACGGATCGAGGTCGTTGGAGGATAACTTCAAAATTGCCCTTCATGGCGGTCAACGGAGTTTTCAATTCATGTGCGGCATCGGCGACAAAACGATGTTGGCTCTCCAAGGCCTTCTGCAATCGTTCCAGCATGTTGTTAAAGGTCATCGCGAGCTGCTGAAATTCTATGTAGGGGGTGGTCAACAGCAAGCGAGTAGAAAGGTTTTGCCCAGAAATAGAGGCGGCTGTTTGGCTCAAGGCATCGACGGGAGCTAAGGCTTCTTTGGCCAGGCGCCCGCTTCCCCACCAGGCAAAGATCAACAGGATGGCCGTGGTGCCCACTAAGAGCCATCCTAGCCACCATAAGGTATCTTGGACGAACGTGAGAGATTGTTCGGTTTGTAAAATAAATCGTCCATGGTCTTCAATGCGAATGGGGACGGATATTCGGCGAATGGGTTGTCGGCCTGAGGTGGCCAGGGTTTCATATACGGTGTGGCCTTGTAACACCTGAGTGATCACGTGAGCGGTGACGGGTTCACGATTGCCCACGAAATCTCCGCTCCAAATGATGTGACCGGTGGCATTCAAGATGACGCTAAAGTGGATGGCGGTTTGTAATTCGTGTTCTTCGTGCCCGAGCGCTTCCTGGGTTTCCTCGTCCTGATCCTGAGGGTCGGTGATGTAAACGACTCCATGCTCGGTTGCCAGGTTGACCCGCTGGATTTCCTGTTGGGCCAAGTTCGCGAGATCATTGTCGATGTGGCCATAGAGAATAGTGGAGACCCCGAGATACAGGATGAGGCCAAAGAGACCAAAGAGCGTGACCATCACCAATAAGGCAATCCGGCGAATACGGGTGCGAAACGCTTGCATCAGGACTCCGGAAGTTTCAAGACGTATCCGACGCCGCGCACCGTATGAATGAGTTGGGGTGCCATGTCCCGATCCATTTTGTTACGCAGGGCTTTAATGTGGACATCGACAATATTGGTGACGGAGTCATAATGAATATCCCACACATGTTCGGTAATAGCTGTTCGGGTGAGGACCCGTCCGGCATTACGCAGTAAATACTCCAGGAGTGCGTATTCTTTATTCGTGAGTACGACTTCCTTCCCCCCCCGCCATACCTTGTGTGTAACGGGATCCAATTCCAAGTCGGCGATCGTTAATTGCATGGGCGTTGAAGGCTGGCCACGACGGAGTAAGGCGCGGATACGTGCGAGGAGCTCTGCAAAGGCAAAGGGTTTCGTGAGATAATCATCAGCTCCCGTGTCAAGTCCCAAGACGCGATCTTCAACCGTTTCTCGTGCAGTCAGTAACAGAATCGGCGTCATGTTTTTAGTGGCGCGCAGATTCCGGCACACTTCAAACCCATTCATTTTCGGGAGCATGATATCTAAAACAATCAGATCATAGGGGGTCAGGCTTGCCATGGAAAAACCGGCTTCTCCATCAATGGCCAAGTCCACGGCATAACGTTCCTCCCGCAGGCCCTTGAGAATAAAACCCGAGACACTGGGATCATCTTCAACGATAAGAATACGCATAGTCTTAGGTGACCTGATGCCGCTTAAGAATGAGGGTTGTGACGGTTCACCACCAATGGAGAGTCTGGATGGTGGAGGGTGGCCACTCCTGCACCATGTTCGTAGACCAGATCACCCCCAAAATGCCCGGTGGCGCTCAATGTGCCAAGGCCAATGGCGGCAACAAGAAAATAGGGAATGGCAGTTTTGGTGGTCAATTGATTTCGTAGAAGAAGCCGACCCAAAAGGAGAACGCTGAAAATTCCAAGGGTGGCAAAGGCTAACGTTTCGTGTGTTTCAATCAACGATTCGGCAATGCCCGCTTGTTCGGCAGCTTTTTCGGCCCAACCGCCGGCAAATGATGCGGCAATGCCTCCGGTCAATCCTATTATCAGTAACCAGAGCGCTCCTTCGCGAAATGTTTCTCGTTTGAACCATGTTGCCACAATATCGAATAAGACGCTGGTAAACAACAAGGCGATGGGGAAATGGACGAGCATGGGGTGTAAGAGTCTATCCATCTAAGTTTCTCCAGTATTTCATGCGTACGAGGTAAGGTAAATAGGGGCCTGTCCCCTCAATGGTTACAGGCCCCCCTGCTATTTTTCTAGGATTTTTCCGTCTCTTTTTTTGAATGGTTCTCTTCGTGTTCATCTTGCTCGCTCTTTAGAATAGTTCCCGAATTCCCGTCTACTTCGATCTCCTGCGAGACGCCTGCCTCATTCACAATTGAGATTTCATACATGGACTTCCCGTCCTCCTCTTCCAACTCGGCCTCCTTCACGTTTCCGGGAAAATGGGCGGTGGCTGTTTTGATGGCTTCCTCCATGGTGATCGTGGTACCCGGAGGAGTCTTTTGGGGATGATCTTCAGAATTCGTGGCGAATCCAATTGATGCCACGCAGAACATCGCGCCGCCTAAAAATCCGATGAGTGTGACATGTTTCATAGCTAAACCTCCTTGGTGATAATGTGAGATGGTCAATGAACCATCCATGCTTCATGACCTCATGATATGACATGAATATGAAGGGGCCATGAACCGGAGATGAAGATTTCTTCATCTTTTCGTGGGAGGCAGTCAATGAAACGTTTTTGTGTGTGTCGGTGAATGGGAAAAGGTTCGCCAAGGGGAGGAAAGTTGTTTCGTGGTCTGGCGCATTTCTTCCATTCATACGGAGGGTTTGTTGATGCAACAGGGCGTTGGGGCATAGAATATAACTATTCAGGATCCTAATGGTTGGGGATCGGGTGGGATAACTATGGAGGGATCGCTGGTGGGGAGTCGTTGGTTTTTGGTGATTTTTTTGATGGGAATGGTGATTCTAGGCCCAGAGGGAGATCTCTATGCCAAGACCATACCCAATCAAATTCCGCATCTGACAATTCCCATATTAGGAACATCTTTCAATCAGCAACGTCAGCCGATAGGGTTGGTGTCGCAAATTACAATTGATCTTCAGAAACGACGAGATCAACATGGCTTACAGATTCAGTTTCATACGGAACCAGGGCAGTTTTCCTTGTTGGCGCGAAAGGCCATCCATCAGGCCATAACCCGAGCATTACGTGCGGCGAATCTCTCATCAGAATCATGGACAGTGTTATTAATGTTTCCCTACACAGGACTGACGATCTATGGAGAAAGTTTGTCGGCCATGGTTGGGTTGAGTGTCGTGGCGATGGCGAAGGGGGAGCCGCTGCTCGAAGGGCGGACGTTAACTGGAACCATTACCGATGAAGGAACGATTGGATCGGTGAGTGGGGTACAACTGAAAATCCTGGCTGCCTATCATGAACATTTCCAACGAGTCTTGGTGCCGAGCGTGTATGATGAACGAGAGGGCGATTGGCGCATACCGTTTCTCATGCATGTGTCTCCGGTGAGTACCGTGGAAGAGGCTTATCGGGGCCTCACGGGTCATCAATTAAAAGATAGACCCTAGATCTTTTTGTGATAGTTCGATTGGATATAAGGGCAATGCAGGTTTATTTATAATTCATTGTGATTCGAACAGATTTCAAAGGGAGGGCCTGCTTCCGGCCAAGCAGGATGAGGAAGAAGGGGAGTGATTAGGGTTTGTCGTATTGTTCTGTAATATAATCGACTCCTGCGCGTAAGGCTTTCTGCCAGGATCGTTCAATATCAGGGGTCCATTGAGAGTCACATTCCTTGGCGGCGGCCACCAGACTATCTATCCAATATTGGTAGAGAGCGGGTTGAATATTCAGGCGCTTTTTTGAATGGCTTTCCCCGATTCGATTGAGGGTCATAGTGCCAACTGGTTTCCCTTCCAAATGGGAGAGCATCATTGCGACCCCTGTCTTTAACAACTGTTTTTGTTTATTGAAGTCAGTATTTTGAAACATGGGCTTAAATGAAGGATGGCTTCCAAGGAATATGTCATAGAATCGATCAAAAAATGCTGGCTTTAATGCGGCCCGTCCATAACTGTGTTTAACTGCTTCAAGGCCTTCCATTTGCACACTCCTTGGTCAATGTGAGTAAATTTCCCCTACTTTCTGTTTCGGGTTTTATGGGTACGCCCTTGAGTGTTTTTTTTTAGGGAAAATGGGGAAGCCAGCACCCAAGAGCGCATGGTTGGGGGTGATGCCACAGGTTTGAGACAAAGCATGAAGTTTTCGATCGAAAACTGTGTAAATTCTCAATCGGAAAATTGAGGTTTTTCCCAGTGAGCCGTTTGATGGTGCGTGCTATCGTGTCCACGTCGTTGTCAAACGATCCATGAGCTAACGGGATCTTTTGCACGCCATCTGAGGCATGTGCTCCCGAATGTTATTGAGGATTGGAGCCCACACCCCAAAATTTCTGCCATTCGATCACAGTATCTTTCAAATCCGGAGGTTACGTGGTATTGGCCTTCGGGTTCCATGCATTGGCCATTCCTAGTAACGGACTCTTGTGATAATCCTCGAGGGCACGACTCACGAGGTAGAGGAAGGACTAAGCATAGGGCCCCACCGAATCGTCTTGTTCAGGTTTGTCATTGAGCAGCTCAAATGTTTTTGGATGAAAGTTTCGTCCGGAAACCTAAGACCTCCTTGCGAGCTGACAGACTTACAGACTGAAATGAATCGTTATGTAAAAGCCGTCCCATCAAGGAATTAAAATGGAAGCAGCGCATGGGGGTATGGTGGGTTGTCGAGAAGAGAAGGGGTCAATTTGACTGTCTGAGGCGTCCTCATTGCGAGGTCTTGGCTGGCTATTCGGTACGTTGATTGGAAAGAAAATGAACCTGCTGCTCAAGTTCTTCAATACGTTCAAGCAACTCCAGCGCGACATTCACTCCTTGCCAATTGATGCCGAGATCGTGATGCAATCGGAGCCCACGTTGTAAGCGGTCAAAGGCCTCAAGGGGAAACAGCACAATGCCTTTCGGGTCAGGTTCAGGGAGTGGGATAATTTCCCATCGTAAGCAGACCTCCAGCATATCATCACCGATGCCAAGCCGGGCGCAGACTTCTTCTCGGCGCAGCGAACCTTGTATGATGATTTCAGCGGTCACCTGTTCCAATGTGGGTTCTGATTCGTTATTCATGGAGCGCCTCCTGAAGCAAGGATCCACGAGGATCAGGATGATCAGCTTTCGCTAATTGCTCATAGAGTTGGCGGTCTTCCGGTGACGTGGTTTTTGGGAGGACGATATTCAACACTACAAATTGATCGCCATGCCCGCCCGCGCGTTGAGGAAGCCCTTTCCCCTTTAACCGCATGCGTTGATTCGGTTGGCTGTCGGGGGGAATTTTCAGGCGTACCGGCCCTGACAGGGTCGGGACTTGGACCTCGGTTCCTAAGACCGCTTCCCATGGCCACAGAGGCAGGGTAACCACAATATCGGCCTCTTTTCGGTGGAACACCGGATGCGGGGCGATGTGCACATGAAAGAA
>JAOUNC010000228.1 GCA_029881175.1 Nitrospirota bacterium
CGTTTTTAAAAGTTCATAATGCCCATATTGAGGAATTAAGCCCCGCAAGGCTCTTTGGCTAGTGTCCCTTTTTCCCACAGAATTAATTTTCAAGCTTTAGAAATGGAACGATCGCAGAACACTTACAATCAGTAATTCCTATTTCCCCTGTATTGAAATAAGAACAGTTGAAACACGTATCTCCCGCTACTCCCACTCTCAAGCCTGTGTGCACCTGGTTTTTTACAAGGGCTTCCACTCTGAGACTTTATTTATGAGTGACCTCATTGCAGAAAGACTGCTTGGAGATGGGCAAAGCATAACAACAAGGCCTATGCTTCCAGGAAGAGCAGTTCAACACTTTTAATACATTGCCTAAAGATGCCAGAAGCCAGAGGCTAGGCCGTGAACTGGATAGATTATTCAAATTAGCTCATAATTGAAGAAACTTGTACGTTTCATCTATTCAAGTAAAAGGTAAGGCAGGGGTATTCCATGTCCGTGCATAATACGGAGATAGCCGAAATGTTCAGCCGCCTGGCTGAGCTTCTGGAAATTCAAGGCGCCAATCCATTTCGCATTCGAGCCTATCGCAAGGCCGCTCAGACGATCGAAGGTCTGCCACATAGCCTGACATCGATGTTGGCTGAGGGCGCAGATCTTTCCGATCTCCCCGGTATCGGCAAAGATTTAGCAACCAAAATCCAAGAAATGGTGGACACGGGGCATCTTGCACTTCTTGACCAGGTCAGCTCGCAACTGCCCGGTCAACTGGCGGAACTGGCGAAAATTCCCACGCTTGGTCCCAAGCGCGTGAAAATGCTTTATGACACACTCGGCATCCAGGACCTAAAGGGGCTGGCAAAGGCGGCGCGAGCCGGAACAATCAGACAGCTCCACGGCTTTGGACCAAAAATCGAAGAAAAGATTCTCGCAGAGACGGACCGCCGCTCAGGAAAAGAAGAGCGGATCAAGATCAGTACGGCAGAAGAGTTTGCGGAGCCGATCCTCGATTATCTACAACGCGCCAAGGGTGTGAAAGACGCCATTATTGCCGGCAGCTATCGCCGGAGAAAAGACACGATTGGCGATCTGGATATCCTGGTGACATGCACACAGGCGAACACCATCATGGAGCACTTTGTGGCCTATGACGAGGTGGAGACCGTCGTCTCCAAAGGGCACACCAGGGCCACCGTTGTTCTCCGATCGGGCCTCCAAGTCGACTTGCGCGTGGTCCCCGAAGAAAGCTATGGGGCTGCCCTTCAATATTTCACCGGCTCCAAAGCCCACAACATTGCGGTCCGGTCATTGGCTGTCAAAAAAGGCCTCAAGATCAATGAATATGGGGTCTTTCGAGGAGAAACACGCGTGGCAGGGCGAACGGAGGAAGAGGTCTATGCCCAGGTCGGTCTCCCCTACTTTGAGCCTGAGCTGCGCGAGAATTGGGGGGAGGTGGAAGCCGGGCTCCGCCATGCCCTCCCCGACCTCGTCACGCTCAACGATATCCGTGGCGATCTTCACGTGCATTCAAAAGCCAGTGACGGCCATTTTTCTATCAAAGACATGGCACAGGCCGCCCAAGAGAAAGGGTATGAATACCTGGCCATTTGCGACCATTCTCAACGCGTGACCATCGCGCACGGGTTGGATGCTAAACGCCTTGCTGCACAGATTGAGGAAATTGACCGGCTCAATCACACATTCAAAGGCTTCACCATCCTCAAGGGGGCCGAAGTGGATATTCTGGAAGACGGCTCACTCGATCTCTCCGATGACCTATTGCAACGATTGGATCTCACCGTCTGCGCCATCCATTACAAGTTCAATCTGCCGAGGAAGAAACAGACGGAGCGCATCATTCGGGCGATGGACAATCCCTATTTTTCTATCCTCGCGCATCCCACCGGCCGCATGCTCAATGAACGGGAACCCTATGAGGTCGACATGGAACAGATCATGGTGGCAGCATTGGAGCGAGGATGCTATCTGGAGGTCAACGCCCAACCCGTTCGGCTTGACCTGACAGATCTCCACTGCAAGATGGCCAAAGATATGGGGGGGAAAGTGGCAATTTCCACCGATGCGCATCGAACCACCGATCTGGATTTCATGCGCTTTGGTATAGGCCAAGCCCGTCGTGGATGGCTCGAGGCCACGGATATCCTGAATACTCGTGGGCTGAAAGAACTCAAGAAGATCCTTCGCCGCGCATAATGGCCCATACTGTCGTCACAGTCATCACACATGTTCAAACGCACACTCATTCTTTTTCAACTGCTGGGCTTTAAGGTCGCGATTGATTGGACCTGGCCCTTTCTTGCACTACTGATTGTTTGGTCATTAGCTAAGGGGTTCTTCCCGTATGAATACCCGGATTGGCCTGAAGGCACGTATTGGGTGATGGGAATCTCCGCAGCCATCGGATTATTTGGATCCCTCATCCTTCATGAGTTGTCTCATTCTCTGGTGGCCAGACGAGACAACATTCCAATTACACAGATTACGCTGTTTATTTTTGGCGGAGTGGCACACATGGACAAAGAGCCGCCGAACGCTAAATCCGAGTTCCGCATGGCCATTGCCGGACCACTAACCAGTCTCGTTCTGTCAATGGGATTCTATGGGGCGCAGACTCTCGGAACCTTACAGGGCCTTCCCCTTCCGATGTTGGCGGTTCTCGGCTACTTAAGCTTTATCAACCTGGTCCTGGCGGTGTTCAACCTCTTCCCGGCCTTCCCTCTTGACGGAGGGCGCATGTTCCGCGCGGCGTTATGGTATTGGAAGAGCGATCTTCGATGGGCGACACAACTGGCTTCCCGTATCGGATCGGGTTTTGGATTCCTTCTCATGATCTTGGGAGTGCTGAATATCCTCCATGGTCGACCATTCAATGGGCTATGGTTTTGTGTGCTGGGTCTGTTCCTCGATCGAGCGGCCAGTCTCTCCTACGATCAACTGATCGCCAGGCAGGCTTTCGAAGGAGAACCGATTCGACGCTTCATGAATACCCAGGTGGTCACGGTGGGGCCGGATCTCTCCATCAGGGCATTCGTAGAACAGTACGTCTTCCGGCACCTCCACGATGTCTTTCCTGTGGTCCATCATGCACAGCCCCTGGGCTGTATTCACGCGCGCCACGTCAATAACGTGTCTCGCGAAGAATGGGACCAGCGCACGGTCAATGACCTTTTTGTCCCTTTGAATGATCAAAACACGATTGCTCCCGATACCGACGTCATGGAAGCCCTCTCTCTGATGAACCGAACCGGAAACAGCCGGCTCATCGTCATGGACCACAATCGCCTCGTCGGCATTGTTGCGCTAAAAGACATTTTGAAATTTCTTTCACTAAAGCTTGATCTGGAAAGAGACCGATAACAGACGACCACCGGGAGACCATAGTGATTTTCCCATCGGTAGCGACAATCATGCATGAGGAACATGAATGAAAAAGATCGGCGTTGCGCTTATCGGGTATGGAAAAGTCGGAAAAGCTTGTGGGGAACTTCTTCTCTCAAGTGAGGACCTGGCTCTGGCCGGGATTATTCGCCGACCTGAAAGCAGGGGTCAGTCCTTACCGGAAGTCTTCCATGGGATTCCCGTTGTTTCACATCTTCATGAACTTCAGGAGGTCCGATGCGCCTTACTTTGTGTCCCCCCCGATATGACGGAGGGAATGGCACACGAGATTCTTCAGATGGGAATTCCTATCGTGGAATGCGCCATGCTGGAGGGTCAGGCCTTCCGTGCTCACAAGGACGCCATTCACCGAGCGGCCACCCGTCACAAAGTGCCCGCCATTGTCGGCGCCGGCTGGGATCCAGGGGCAATTTCCTTGTTTCGCAGTCTGTTCGCCATGCTAATTCCCAACGGCCACACCCACACATCTCATCGTTCGGGGAAAAATCTGCATCACACCATTACCGTGGAAAGCGTGCCAGGCGTGAAAAATGCCCTCTGCACGGAGCAGCGGACTCCGGAAGGCAGACTCCAACGGTATATCTATGTCGAGATTGATCAGGAGGCGGATCAGGACCGTGTGATTGAGGCGATCCGCTCAGATCCCCTTTTCCTTCAAGAAGAAACCCTGGTCTTTCCTGTTGAAACCGTCACGGCCCTTGAAGAACAAGGCCAGGGATTGATGCTGGAACGCCGTGGCCGGGTTGGACAGATTGGCCATCAGCACCTGTTGATGGAAGCCCGGGGCAATGTGGTCGCTTTAACAGCGGAAGTCATGCTTTCGGCTGCCCGGGCAATTCCCACCCTACACACCGGAGCATATTCCCTGAACGAAATCCCTCTCGCCAATTTGTGGGGAGACCACAATGAGATTGAGGAATGAGAGCCCCCCTCTTTTTTGTTCCAGAAAAGAATTTCTTCACTCTGAAGAGGGAGGCCTCATTTCCTAATATGCCTTTTTCTAAGCAGGGTCATTCTTGCCCAAAAACAGTATTTTGTTCAAAGCTTTCCACTAGTGTTCTTCCAAAGAATCTCCTATTCATGCGTATCTGGTAACCCCACCCTGGTCGGAGACTTGACTCATGAACGCCCGCGACAGCCCGGCGGAGCAAGGCAACTTGAATTTCCCTAAACTCCAACAGTTGTCTCTGCCTCCTTTCCCCCTTGCCTGACCCAAGGATGGACGCTCCTATCACAATTGATGTCCCTTCTTTTTAATCCGGTCCCAGGCCCTCCTTCTCTTCGCTTCTACTTTTTGGCGGAGGAGAGTAGCTTTAATGTAATGGGTGGATATACCAATTCTTCACGGTTGGTTTATAATGCCCAATTATGGCTCGATCATCTGCCTGTCATGCGGTGAGCCGAAATTGTCACTCTGAATTTTGCCAACAATCGACTGTAGAGGTCATTGGAAGATCGCGACAAAGGACGATATCCTTCGACCATGCGTCAATTTTGGGCCAATAGATATCTACTTGTGAACACCACCGGTCGAACATTTTATTGTTATACGATCAATCTCATGCCTATTACAGAGCCAATTTCCTGGCCTTTCCACAGCAAATCAACACCACACATTACCACTCACACACCAGATCAAAGACGAGGGCGTGTGCTGGTGGAAGAAGAACAATGAATTGTCCACCCACTATTTACTTTTCGTAAGGAGCCATGATGACGAAACCGAATCTTCATTTGAAAGCCCACGATCTTATGCAAACCCGCATGGTCGCTGTGACACGACAATATAGCGCTCGAGATTTATCTATTCTTATTCATTCCGGGACCTATAGCGGAGTGCCGGTCATTGAACCTGGCAATCGTCTTGTCGGGATGGTGAGTGAGTTCGATGTCTTG
>JAOUNC010000229.1 GCA_029881175.1 Nitrospirota bacterium
GACTTGAACGGATGTCACCGTCACTTCTTTCATCTCCTGGGCCACTAAGACATGGTCCAATTGCCCTCCGTGCCCGCGAAAGTAATGGGAACATTGCGGTTGAGCGGGGAGGTCGGTAAAGCCAGGATGTTCTTTGGCAACGAACCGGCGAAGGTATTTCAATTCTGAGCGTTGTGATTGTCGATCTCCCGCACCCATAGTATTAAAATCTCCGAGAATCACCACATCGCGATCCTCTTTCAATAAGGGTGCCACGGCCTTATCAATGCGGTTGAAGGCTTTTTGCCGTTCTTCCAGGGCAAATACCGTGGGGCCGGATTTCAGGTGAACCGCAATCAAATGAAAGTTCGCCCCATTGGTCGAGCGGGATTGTACTCGGGCATATTGGCCGGGGCGTAAGCCGTAGGTGCAGGGGGTGGATTTGTTTTCCGCCTTAGCGTTGAATTGCCAGAGACTGTCAAAATGGCTCAGAGATACCCGTGAGTCGTTCCACAATAAACCGATATGGTGATCGTTTGGGCGCCCGCAGGGTTGCCGGTGCCATCGCCACGTTTCGCCTGTCTGGTTGGATAACTGTTTCGTGATCGTCTCCCAGGCTTGCGTGGCTTCCGGGGTGGCGAGACTTTCTTGGATAGCCAGAATATCCACCTGCATCCATCGAAGGGTGCAGATTAACCAATCGATATCGGTCGGCTCGGATGACCCCTCAGTCTGATCTGGCGCGGTTCCCACCGGGAACCATCGCAGATTCCATGTCGCGACGCGCAATGTGGCAGCGGAGGTCTCGACCATGCGTAGACCTTCTTTGATGGCCGCCTGACATTCCTCCTGACTGGTCCAAACCGCTTGCTCTCCTCCCCTGCGTGTCGTAGAGGCAGGGGGCGTCCCTGAATTGGAGGGTATATTAGAAATAGTTGGCGTTGGTGCAGTTGTGGCGTCTTGAACGTATTTTTTGTGAACCCAATGGACTTCTCCTGAAGCCAATTGAAGGGACAGCCAATGACCATCTTGAGCAATGCGGTTGATAGTTGCGGTGGTGCCATTGGGCACATGCTTAAGATAACTCGGGGAGGGCGCGCGATGCAGTGGTACACCTTTGGGCTTCTTGGCCTCAAGGATGACCGGTTGCCCAACCTGAAAATCCTGAGCCCAGGAAACGGAGAGAGTGCCAATCAGCACAAAAACAAGGAGATACATTGGGGTTAGAAAATTTCGCATAATCTCTTCTTAACAAAATCTGAGGGCTAATACCAAATCGATGGATCGTTCTGAGAAAAATGATGATGAAGAAGGAAGAAATATCCTGCTATGATCCGGCTTCTTTGAAAGGCCAACGATGAGTTCTTCAATAAATCTAGAAATCGCCAGCCGCACGCCGCTGCGTCCTATTGCGGAAATTGCCCGGAACAAATTGGGATTGGATCCGGACACTCTCGAATTGTATGGCAAGCACAAAGCCAAAATTCCTCTCTCCAGGATGGACGGCTTTTGTGTTAAGCCGGACGGTAAATTGATTTTGGTGACGGCCATTTCACCTACGAAGGCAGGTGAAGGGAAAACGACCACCTCAATCGGGTTGGCAGATGGGCTGAATCACATTGGAGCCAAAACTATTGTCGCCATTCGTGAGCCAAGCCTCGGCCCGTGTTTTGGGATGAAGGGCGGGGCCTGTGGTGGAGGCTATGCCCAAGTGGCGCCCATGACGGACATCAACTTGCATTTCACCGGAGACTTTCACGCGATTACGGCAGCACATAATCTGCTCGCGGCCATGGTCGCCAATCATATCCATTGGGGCCACAAGCCACAGATTGATCCGCGACGGGTGACGTGGGGGCGGGTGCTGGATGTCAATGACCGTTCGCTTCGTTCCATCGTGACGGGGTTGGGTGGAAAAGCCAATGGCTATGCGCGGGAAGGCCGTTTCGACATTACGGCCGCCTCGGAGGTCATGGCCATTCTGTGTTTAGCGGCTGATCTGAAAGATTTGGAACGGCGGTTGGGAAATATCAAAGTGGGCAGAACCGCCGACAAGGAAATGGTTTTTGCCCGGGGCATCAAGGCGGAAGGGGCCATGACGGTCTTACTCAAGGATGCGTTCAATCCCAACCTTGTGCAGACGTTGGAGCATAATCCTGCGTTGGTGCATGGCGGGCCGTTTGGGAATATCGCACATGGCTGTAATTCCATCGTGGCGACGAAGTTGGCGTTGAAGCTGGCTGACTATGTCGTCACGGAAGCCGGGTTCGGAGCCGACTTGGGTGCCGAGAAATTTTTCAACATCAAATGCCGAAAGGCGGGATTGGCGCCAGCCTGTGCGGTCGTGGTTGCCACGATCAAAGCGCTAAAGCTACATGGTGGTGCACAGGAATTTACCTTAGGGCAAGAAGATTTGGTGGCGCTCAAACAGGGATTACCAAATTTATTGCGCCATTTGGAAAACATCAAAAAATTTGGTGTGCCGGCCATCGTGGCCATCAATCAATTTACGAGCGATACCCAGGCCGAATTGGATTTAGTGGAACGATCATGTCAAGAGCTAGGAGTACAGATGGTGCTCTCGAACCATTGGGCCTACGGTGGGAAAGGTGCAAAGAAGTTGGCCGAAACGGTCAAACAAATGGCGGATGCCAATGCCTCAAATTTTTCACCCTTGTATCCTGACGATCTTCCACTCGCAGAAAAAATGCGGATCGTTGTGCGGGAGATTTATGGTGCCGATGATGTAGAGATACCTTACACAGTTCAAGCCCGTCTTACTGAGTTGGAAAAACATGGCTGCGGCCATTTTCCGGTTTGTATGGCCAAAACGCAGTACAGTTTTTCGACCGATCCTGTCCTCAAAGGTGCTCCCACTGGTTTTACTGTGCCTGTTCGAGAAGTGCGACTAGCCATGGGCGCTGAATTCGTCGTGGCCATTACCGGAGACATCATGACCATGCCCGGCTTGCCTCGAGTTCCCGCCGCCGAAGCCATTGGTTTAGATGACAGCGGCAATATCGTCGGCTTGTTTTAAGCTCAGGCTCTTTTTTTAGGGGTCAGACTCGACTTAATTAAGTCGAGTCTGACCCCTAATGCATGGGCGCTTAGATAATTCTAAGCGCCCATGCATTAGAATCTAGAAAAGCTGTTGTGGCGGTTAGGCCGCTGGTTGGGCTTGGCGTTTACGGCGGGCGGCGTAGCCGAGAAACCCCAACATGCCGGTGCCGAATAACAACAGGGTGGAGGGTTCAGGGACCGGGGCTGCTAGAGTGGAACTTCCAATTGGTGTGATTGGCAATCCGCCGCCTGCATCATAAGCCGCGCCTTGAATTCCTTGTGCGGCGATTATAGCTGGATCGGTCAGCATGTCGGGACCACTTGGATAAACGATAGTCTCGTCTAACCCAAAAAACAGCCGCAAATTGGCCTCCGGTTGGAATAAAAAGAGCCATCTGAAAAGACTGAGCATTCGACCCTGTTTGCAGAATACTTGCCGAAATGTCGTTGTAAACCAACATATTATTAATCAACAAGTCTCCTGTTCCCAGAAACCGGAACCCGGTTCCACTAATCCCATCATTTGTGGGGTCAACTTCTATAATCATTTCGTAGGTGTCCCCAATGGCAGGGATGGGCATGATATGACTACTTATTGCAGAAAACTCTCCGACGGCTGTAAAAGAGACCGCCCAAGCCGGACTTGGCAATCCGATACACATGGTAATCGCAAAAACACTAGCTACCCAAGGAGTTGGCATTCGTCTCATTTTTCTGTCCCTTCTTCAAAACTTTGCCCTAAGACCTCACCTGATTAAAAATGAAGGCCGCTCCTTGGTCTTCGTCTTCGATGGACAAGGGATTTTTAGCATGGGGGGGAGGGGAACCCCGTATCCAGGCTGGGAAGGGGAAAGCTCGATCCCTGCCACCGACCTGCAGGGATAACGGAGAAAAGCGCGACGACTTCAGGGCATTCCTGCTGGCTTTAAACAGGAATCTCCCTTCTGTCATTCCTGCGGTTTGTGGCAGGAATCTCAATGGTGCAATTTTAAGAGCATAGGAGCCCCCTGCCAGGGATGCCCAGGGATGACAGTAACGGATTTTTTGTATCTCAATTCCATCAACAAAAATGGCTAGAGTGGTGTCTGCCCCTCGCATTCCCATATGCTACATTGCCAGAAGATACATCATGAGCACATTTTCTCTCCAATCTGACTATGTTCCTAAAGGCGATCAAGGCAAGGCCATTGCGGCGTTGACGACTGGCCTGGAGAAAAATCTGAAACATCAGGTCTTGGTGGGCGTAACCGGTTCCGGGAAAACCTTCACCATGGCCAATGTGATTGCCAATGTGCAACGGCCAACCTTGGTTGTCGTGCACAACAAGACTTTGGCGGCGCAGCTCTATCAGGAATTCAAATCCTTCTTCCCTGATAACGCGGTGGAATATTTTGTGAGTTATTACGACTACTATCAGCCGGAAGCCTACATCCCCACGACGGATACGTATATCGCCAAAGATTCCGCCATCAATGACACGATTGATCAGATGCGTCATTCAGCGACAACAGCGCTCCTTCAACGCAATGACATTATTATTGTGGCTTCGGTGTCCTGTATTTACGGTTTGGGTTCCCCGGAGGTCTATCATGACATGTTGCTCTATCTAGAGCCGGGCATGGAAATGCGGCGGGAGAAGATTCTAGCCAAATTGGTGGATATTCAATATTCCCGTAACGATTTGGAATTGCAGCGTGGCATGTTTCGGGCGCGAGGCGACGTGATTGAAATTTTTCCCGCGTCGTCGGATTCGAATACGGTTCGCATAGAACTGTTTGGTGACGAGGTGGAAGCGCTGCATGAAATAGATCCGTTAACGGGTACCGTTTTGCGCAAGCTTCCGAAAATCGCCATTTACCCTAAGAGCCATTATGTCATTGCGCCGGATCGCTATGAACAAGCCATCACCGGAATCGAAGAAGAGTTGGACGAGCGTATCGCCTATTTTCGCAAGACCAATCAATTGCTGGAGGCGCAACGTATTGAACAGCGCACAAAATTTGACTTGGAAATGATTCGGACGATGGGCTTTTGTCACGGCATTGAAAATTATTCTCGACATTTAAGTGGCCGCCAGCCGGGTGAACCGCCGCCGACCCTGTTGGATTATTTTCCCAAAAATTTTTTGCTCATTGTGGACGAATCTCATGCAACCGTTCCTCAATTTGGTGGAATGTATGAAGGGGATCATTCACGCAAGAAGACCCTGGTGGACTATGGGTTTCGCCTGCCCTCCGCCATGGACAACCGACC
>JAOUNC010000230.1 GCA_029881175.1 Nitrospirota bacterium
TCGTGTGTGCACTTTGCTGATAGGCATTGGAATTTTGCGTGCCGCGCTCCAACTGAATCAGGGACATGTTGGCGTCTACGCTACGGTGGTGCGGGGAGGGACAATTCGAGATGGAGATCAGGTGAGACTGAAAGGGTGATGATGAAAAAAGGTTGAATTTTCGGCTGTCATATCACGAACATATTCAGGAAGATGCCTCACGGAGTGTTTGTGGCAGCTCTCGCCGGTGATTCCACAATCAGCGCCGACCAAGCCACTATTCTAACTCCCCTGCTTCGAAACATCTTAAAAAGAAAAACGATTGTTGATTCAGACGCTCATAGAGTTTAGGGGCCGCTTTCCCCAATCTTTTTAACCTAGAAACGGCAATTGGGCGCGAAAAAGCTGTGCAAGCTAATTATGTGTGCATAGGGAATTTTTATCAATCACTGAGTGACGTTAAGGTGACCCTGTTTAGGATGAAGTGAATTTTACGTAGAAATAATAATTGGTAAAAAGAGGAGACATGGATTGGACAGAGCATTGGAGTGTCTGCCATTTTTAGGGTTTATAGTTCTAATGGGGTAGGCAAAACGAGATGGCGATACAGTTGGCCGGGGTGCTCTAGGCGTAATATTGAAGCTATACGAGATTTCCCATCCGTATCTTCTTGACTCCGTGAGAAGAGACTCCCTACAGTTAACTATTAGCTGTGTTTCTTAACGGTTATAGAGAGTTTAATTTTTTTTAAGTGAGTGCGGGTAGGGAGGTGTAGGATGGTACAGCGTGAGAGGGCTTTTCTTATTCAAGTGGTCAAAATGGGAGTGGTGAGTGGATGTGTTCTGGGTTTGTTAACCGGATGTAGTTCTCAATTGCGTACAACCATTATATCTGCTGGTGAACCACCGAAGGTGCAGGTCACTCAATTGGAGTCCGAGACGGTGGTTGCTGAAGAAGTGGTCGCTCAGCCGATTCAGAAAGAAACGAGAATGGATATTCCGGTGGAGGAACCAGCCAGGCCTGCGACTCGGAGCCAATTGCCAGCAGAGATTTTTGCGACTTCCAAAACTCCTGATGTTCCATCTGAAATGCCTGTCCGTTCAGAGCCGGAACCGTCCTTGCCGGTGCAGGATGAGTCCGTGGTTTCTTCTTTGCCCCTCGCCCCCGAACCGACTAAACAACAGCCTGTCGTAGGTATCCCCCCAATAGCCTTTGAACCTGAAATGCCTGCGTTACCCAGGCTTCGTCCGGATGCCGATTCCTCAGCTTCTCATGCCCCGCCAGCAGCCGTTGTCCCAACGCCAGAGGCACCAACTTCGGCTTCTCAACCGGAAGAACCTGAAACTGTGCCTTCTGCAAAAGTCCCCCCACTGGTTGCCCAATCCGACATTCCTCCGACACCTGAGCCTCCCGGCCAAAAAGAACCGATCCAGGTGGCCAAGGTCATGCCGGAAGAATCCGCCAAGGCCGCAATCATCACAAAAACATTAGAAACCGCCCTCAATGATATCTATTTTGATTATGATCGATTTACCATTCGGGACGATGCCATGCCCATTTTGAAAGCTAATGCCCAGTTATTGTCTGACGCGTTGGCAGAGAAAAAAATTGTCATCGAAGGCCATTGCGACGAACGCGGCACGCAGAGTTACAACATGGTGCTTGGTGAGCGGCGAGCCAAAGCTACCAAACAGTTTTTAGCAGATCTGGGTGTTCCGATTGAAAACATTCAGGTGATGAGCTATGGAAAAGATAAGCCGTTTTGTCAGGAATCCACCGAAGAATGCTGGCAGGAAAACCGGCGAGGGCATTTTGTGATCAAATAATGTTTCGTTCCTGGGTTTCTTGTGATGCAATGGTTGGTCTAACAATCCTATTGCGGTCCTTCATCTGCATCTAGGGGAATGGTCTGAAACAAATCTTCGTTCGGTCTGGTCTCTCCCTCGCCATTCTGTGTGTGTTGAATTGGGGAGTATTCCCCATTTTAGCGGTTGGGGAGGAATCCTCTGCTTCTTCCCAGGAAGTTCCTGACCTCCCCGATGCCGCTCTGTTGTACGTTTCAGACTATGTATCCTTCATTGGTGAAGATGCTCAGGGTCATGTGGCTTTTGCCTTGGACAATAATCGTGGCCGAGACGGGGATTCGTGGCAGGCTGAACATTTTGTCGTGCTGCATGATGAGCATCAAGGGTGGGTTTCACTAGAGGGCACGGGAGTCTATGAAAATTCCACGCATGAATTGCAGACCATTCCACCCTCCTCTTTTTTTCAAATCGAAGGCATGCCTCAAACAGGCTTGTCGATCAAGAGCATTCCTAATAATCTGACCTTATCGATTGAACCGATTCCGATTCGACTTGCGCGGGAGCATGAAGGTGGACGCTATTGGTTGGGGTCGGCGGCGGCTGTCTTACAATGGCAGGACCGAACGTTGAAGGGTCGGGTGATCTATGAATATTTCATGATGCCCGAGTTTAACCGCCTCTCACGAACTTATTGGGGCTTGTGGAAACATTTTCAAGGTCTTTATCTGGTGGTTCAAGGCCTGGGTGATCTCTATGTGCATTCACAAGAAAGTGACATGATGGCACCGTTGGTTGGAACGGTGAGCGGCTTTTTGGCCGTTCGGGGTAAAACGGAGTCGCTTCAGGTGTTGCAAGTCACGCTCTTAGATCATAACCAGGCCTGGGGATTGTATCGATGGCCCAGCGCATGGGGGCTCAACTGGGTCAACAAAGCCGGAGCGGGCCGTGCTCAATTAGAAATTCACGATCTCAAGACGATGGGTAATTGGGTTATTGGCGGTTTTGGGATGGGAATCGTTCACGGAATTGTCCACTACAATGGGCAGGACTATCCTGCCTATGGGTTAGCGGAATTGATCATGTGATGACGGCTGTGCCATCTATCAGTGGGAGGCTGTTCCTTGGAATGACGATGGTGGCTTTGGCTCTTCTGTGGTTGCCACTCCTGGAGAGAGGGTGTTGGGCTGCCCAAGATGCTGATGCCCATCGTTCGCCAGTTATCGAAGCAGAGTCTCAGGAGAATGCCTGTCCAAACGATTTATCCTTTCTTTCCCCGCAAGTTGAAGCCGCTTTACAGCATGTGAGGCTTCCCTCGTTTCAAACGACCCTTCTGGCGTCTTTACAGGCATCGATTCCTGAAGCCATTCAACAGACAGATGGGCTTTCCGAACACATCCTCTTTCTCAAACAAGAAATTATTCGACAAGACCAAGAGCGGGCGCATGCAGAAGCTGCAGCCCGTGAAATCGTCAAGGATTCTGCCCCGCTTTTTCAGCCATGTCGACGGGAAGAGGAAAGTCAGTATTGCTATGCGATGGATCAATATTTTATTGCGACCGCAGCCAATCTCGTCAATCGGACCTTTTTGTCGGCGCTTGAATGTTATCAACGGCAGGGCATGCGGTAACCATCGAAATGTCTTTCCATGGCTGAAGAAGAGAGGAAGGCGGTGATGCGGGTGACACCTCTGAACCTGTTTCAGGATATCCCGGAACATCTTCCAAAAGAGTTGATCGAACAGTTGGTCACCGCTCCTGCTGTCAGGATTAAACGCATTGTCTCTCGTGGGCAGAATTCACCGACTGGGTTTTGGTATGACCAAGATGAACATGAGTGGGTGGTTCTCCTCGCCGGAAAAGCGCAACTCAAAATTGACGGGCAAGAAGGGCTGGTGACGTTGAATCCTGGAGATACTTATCAAATCCCGGCCCACACGAAACATCGTGTGGCTTGGACCGAGCCGAACCACGATACCATCTGGCTTGCCGTGTTTTGGAAGGATTAATCCTACTATAGTTGAATGTTGAATTCAGGCAATTCAAAGCTCCTTTGCCCTTTCAGGAGGTTGTTCCGAGGAGGAACGAACGGTGGGGTTGAGGGTGGTGGCTTGTTGCGTAGTTAATTCACTCTAAAAACAACGGGAACTATGGCAAGCCCTGTGACAAAGGATTTTGGTATGCGTCATGATATTGGGAAGGTAGAAGGGACGAGTGGAGATATGTGGCTGGAAGTCCACGATCAAAGATGACGACACCCACACTTATTTATGTGGCTGATCCTATGTGTTCCTGGTGCTGGGGGTTTTCGCCGGTTCTGGAGGAGATCAGGCAGTTATATCAGAGTCGGGTGACGTTTGAATTAATGTTGGGTGGACTGCGTCCAGGTAACACCGAACGGTTTGATGAATCCCGGCGTGCGTATATTCTTCAGCATTGGCATGCTGTGAATGAACGAACAGGTCAGCCGTTTGACTTCGAATTTCAGATGGGTCCCACGTTTACCTATGATACAGAGCCGGCTTCCCGGGCTACTGTGGTAATCCGACAATGTGCTCCTGGAAAAGAATGGGAATTTTTGAAACGTATTCAGGAGGCTTTTTACGTTCAGAATGCTGATGTGACCAAAGCGGAAACTCTCGAAGGGGTAGCGGTGGCATTAGGGATGGAGGCTTCACAGTTTCGTGAGGCCTATCACGATCAGCAAACCAAACAATTGCTCTGGGAGGAATTTGATCAATCGCGACAATTAGGCGTGAGCGGTTTTCCAATGTTGCTCGGTCGAAATGAGCAACCTGTTTCCGTGCTCATGCATGGGTATCAAGATATTGGAGCCTTAAAGGTGGTCATTGAGCAATTTCTTCAAAAGTTTCCTTGAATTGATCAGACCTCAATGGCAACAATCGAAAACGAGAATACAGTAGAATGGATCATAGTAATTTATTTGTCACAGGAGGTGCTGCAATGAGAATGATGAGGAAGTTGATTGTGATGGTTGGGTTGATGGGATGGTTGAGTGCTTCCGTCGTTTCAACTGTCGGTGCCGAAATGTCCAAATGGAATTTGGACAAGGATCATACGACTCTGGGATTTGAAGTCGTCCATATGGTGGTATCCAAAACCAAAGGAAAGTTTACTGAGTATACAGGAACGGTGGAAATGGATGCGGATAAACAAGAATTCAAAACAATCGAAGCAGTCATTCAGACGGCCTCGGTCACGACGGATCATCAAAAGCGCGATGACCATCTTCGAAGTGCCGACTTTTTTGATGCGAAAACGTTTCCAACGATGACTTACAAAATGAAAAGCTACACCAAGTCCGGTGATCAGTATACGGCGGTTGGTGATTTCACGCTGTTAGGTGTCACCAAAGAATTGACCTTAGTTGGCACCTTTAATGGTGTCGCTCAAGATCCCTGGGGCAACACGCGAGCAGGGTTCACCGCAGAGGGTACGTTGAATCGCAAAGACTTTGGGATGAAATTCAGCAAGCTATTGGACAATGGT
>JAOUNC010000231.1 GCA_029881175.1 Nitrospirota bacterium
TGAATCGTTGCGTGAAATGTCTGAGGGCCTGAAAAGGTGCTGGGCTTTTCCTGGGAGATCGAATCATTTTAGATACGCACAAATCGCATATACGTCCGCCCTCCATTGTCGAATGCTGGTGCCTCCACCCTTGATCTCTGCACTCCAGCCAGACTGGCCAGACTGAGAGTTGTTGTATGGGTGACTTTTAAGAACAATGGGGTCGGTCGGGGGACACAGGGGGCTTGAAGGACCTCCAGGACAACTCCCCTGCCAAGTTCTATGAACTCCTCCACCTAAAACGACCTTTCCTTTTGGACAATTAACGACTTTCCCGCTTTTGCTGGCTCCAACAACGGTGGAACCAAAGCCCCGCACCACCTCATAGCCTCTGATTTCACCACTTGCTTGTGGGATTCCACCAAGGACGGTCATGGCCAAGCTCAGACATGTACACATAACCATGAAGCGTTTCATACGCGGCTCCTTTCTGAGAGAGTAGATCGTTGCAGCCAATTTAACCCCTTTGTATAACCATAAGTCGAAATGAAAGGCGAAAAGGTTCAATTGATCAGGGACACACTCAGCCGAGTGGACACTTCGACCAAATCAATAGGGGATTTTTTAGGGCGCCATCGCTCCTTCGGCAAGATCCCCTTCTTCTCCATTTCCGCTAACCGAGCCCCTGGATAGATCCATCAACCACTGCTTGACGGTCTTGCCTCCATAAGGAGCGGCCATCATTCATCTACAAGAGAACCATAAAAGATCTGACGAATAAAAGATATGGCCATGCTTGGAAGACTCCTAAAACAACAAAGCCCAACCCCGTGGGGAGCCAGGCTTGTCGTGCTAGGGTGTGCTGCCGATTGATTAGGTAGCCTGATGGTCGCCAGGCCGGAAAAACGCCTCCTTCAATTACGCGAGGGAAAGACTCCTTGAAGGCACATGATTGGGGTCAAAACTGTATAAGGAGACATCACGGCATGTGGTTGATTGCCGCCTGTTTGCCCTATGGTAGCCGGAGACAGCGGGGCCGTCTGCTTGGTAGTCGGAACGAAATATTTAGCTTTCCCGTTGTTGGAGCCCGCGATGAGATTGCCTCCCGGAAACGCTTGCGTCCCTTTTACATTGGCCCCTTGCGCCTGATGAGAATGTGCAGGGATTTCTTGCACCGTTAACCGATGTCGCTCTTGACCTCCTTTTTCTCCAATACGGCGATTGGCGAGTCCGGGGCCTTGGCCTTTGCCTAAGAGAGAGCGGCCGCGAAGGTCGGGAAGCCCGAAGGTCGTTCTTCCATCACCCCCATATTGAGTGCCGAGAATAGAAAACAGCGCAGGATTTTGACTGACAGGAAGCAGTTGTCCCTCCAGCATGGCCCAGCCGCGCGGAGCAAAATTCCCACCAAACCACCGCACCTCACCAATGAAGCAGTCTTGAGCCAGAGCAACAGATCCGCTTCCCAAAAAGCTCATTACTAGTAAAGAATACATCCACATTCTTAGATACCGCATGTTGTTTCCTCCTTTTTTTAGAACGTCGTAGATAGCGATTTGACTGAAAGGGCAGTGTACATTCCATGTGGCCAAAACCCAAGGCCAACAGGAGTATGCACAAATTCCTGCCTTTTCTTATTTGGTAGGTCGAAATGTTTATACCAATGGTTCAACCTAGAAAGGGCAGTTGGGCGCGAAAAAGCTGTGCAAACTATTTATGTGTATAGGGAATTTATGCCACTCGTGGTCACCTTGGGGGTGATGAGAGATTGTTGCAATTTCCTAGGTGCATGAAGAGGTTGTGCAGACTTTTGTGACCCAACAGCTGTTTCTAGGTTCAAAGGGATATGAAGGAAATGGAGTGAATAGAGGCACCAACACACCAAAGCCCAACCCCGTGAGGAGTTAGGCTTTGGTAATTTGGGAAATAAAATGGTGGTGAATTATCGGTGTTTTGAATCTTTAAAAAACAAGTTGTTAGATGGAAACAAAAAAGGGTTAGAGACGTGGTCCCTAACCCCTTGAATTCTTTGGTTGCGGAGGCTCGATTTTGTCATGCTTTTACTCCTGCCATCCAGAATCCTCTGATTCCAGATGAGAGAAAGCTCTTCAATAAAACCAAGTCATTTCTAAAAATTCCAGCGTAAAAAGCCACGTATAACCGTTCGGGAATTTTGATAGAGCCTTGGCTGGGGAGAACAAGCAAGAACGACTGCGGCGGCTACTTCGTCATTCCCATCAAAACAGGGGTTTGGAGGTTTTTGACCCTACGAGGAGCTGGGTACAATGCTGCTAGAAATGGAACCCCTACCATCGCACAGGAATTACTCGGGTTGAATCGAAGCCCTGATATTTAGCACCTACTGCTGGGTATGTAATCGCGAATGCTGGACCAACGCGACCGTGAGCAATGGCGCCAACAGCCCGATGAGCGCGACCGTAATCAGCAACCAGCCAAGTTCGCTGTAATCGGCAGCGGTCTTGACCACGTCGTCGACCCGATCACGCACTTCGCGTGTAACGATATAAATTTCGTTTAAATACTTGGTGCCGAGACTCGCCGCCGAAAGCGCCAGATTGGTAAACGACGCCATCACCGCGAAAAAAGTGGCTTTCAAATGCGCCGGCGCGTTTTTGGCGATCCAGGCGAGCATCGGGATCATCGAGATCTGGCCCAGCGGCGATTCGATCATGGTGTCGATCAGCGCGATAAAACGCGCGTCAACGATACCGTTAGTCCGCGCTGCGGTCCATTCGTGCAACCCGTAGTACAGCCCGATATTCGGTAACGCCAGGATCGCTGAGGCAATTGTCAGGATGACGATGACGAAAGCGATCGAATGCGTCGCCATCATCGGCCGCAACACCACCATACCGACGAGGGTTAGCAAGGAAGCAATCAGGGACAGTACGGACAGAAATTGCTGGTCAAATCCAAGCACATCGATTTCAAACCAGGAGGCGCCGGGTCCGGGCAACGGCGTGGCGCGAAACACGAAAATAATCACCGCGGTGCCGATCAGCATGTTGCGCATTTGCGGATCGAGCTCCAGCATCAGCCGGTACATCAGGAACAGGACAATCGACATCGATCCGATAAATATGATTTCCTGCGCCAGTGGCACCTCGCTCATTCCCATGGTCAGCGTAAATATGGCGAACACCAGGCTACCGCCGAGGATCCACCAATTCGGTTGAGTCTCGCCGGCGGGCGCGAATAGTAACGTGTCTATAGCCGCATGATCCTGACCCTGTTCGCGCATGCGTTGCGCGCGACGTCTTAAAATGATTCCGCCCAGGATAACACCCGATACAGACAGGACCGGGATGACCAGCGCCAGCAGATAAATGTCCGCATATATGGCAACCTTCATTGTCTCCGACATGTCTTCAACTCCGCGAAACATCGTGATGTTCAACGCGGCGACCGCGGCCAGGCCAACAATGATCGCGAATCGCCCCAGCGTTTGCATGGTCGTATGCATGCCCTTTATTTCGCTGTCCGAATAAGGGTCGCCATGTTCGTTGATAGTGGGCACGGCCTCAACCGTCATGGCGTCCGCAACCACATCCTGCACCACATACCCGGTCGGGGCCAGCAGCGTAGCGATGACGAACCAGACTTCCGCTTTCATGATTTCGCCCATGCTGTCGGTATGGGCGATGATGCCGTACATGATCAGAATGCTTAACGTAATCAGGCCGGCACCAAGGTAAACCAGCAGCGCCTTGCGGCGCCAGATCAGATCAACCAGGTGCCCCAGTGGCATTTTCAGCGTCCACGGAATCCCCGCCCAGAAGGCAAGCCCGGCAAGAAACACGGCGGATAGGTCGAGATAATCCTTGATGAAAAAGGTTCCGACGATCGCGGTTAAGCCTTGCACGCCGGCAGCCAGGTAAATCATCAGCGGCGGGAGGTAAGACCAGCGGAACTGGCGTCCAAGATCGAGGAAGGTATCGTCGAACCAGCGCCAGACAGGATTATCGGTCATGTTTTAACCTTTGAAAGTAAAACTGAGGCTTTGGCAACTTAAAATTCTGTGCCCACAAAGAGGCGCACCCGCCGAGGAATGGCATCGCCTTTAACGTGCATACTCGTATGAGCAAAAACTCATGCGGCCTCACCAGAATAGAATCTTACCAATCTATCTAGTCTTTCGCGAATATGATCGTCTTCCTTTAGCATATGCCATACAAAGCGGAGCGTACTTCCAGTACGTGAACACGGAAACTGGCTGCGGCCTTACTGGACGAACGCTTCTGAACAGCCCAGATGCCTAGACATCCAACGTGTCTGTAGGCGTATTTGCCCTTGAAAAAATAATTATTCAACACGGCCATACGAGGTCTCCACGAAAACACTGCACCCGATTTTACACTCATTGCCCACACCTTCTATGTTTCGAGATATCATATTGGTGATTGCATAGACCTTCCTCAAAATCAGAAACTTTCCTACTCTTGACCGAGTACTGGCTATTCTTTACTTTAAGGGTTGAAGAAATTTTACAACAAGGCAACGACACTGTTCCCATTCATACGTTCTCAAGTAAGGAGAATTCCTATGCTGACCAAACCGTCTATTTGGATCGTTCTCATTTTCACTGCTACTGCTATGGTTAGTTGCACCGGGTTAGGTCGACATTCCGAACAAGAGTTTATCTATAAAGACATTCAAATTGACACCACATCGGCTAGGACGGGGCAAGGCGCAACGATTCAATTCAAAGGCAATCCTTTACCATTAAGCGGCAAGTCTATCCAGGTTGGCGATAAACTGCGATCCGTCAACCTAGCCAAATCGGATTTATCTCTTATCGATGTCACCGACACCGGTGGATCGGTTCGGCTCATCAATGTGGTTCCTTCGCTTGACACCACTGTCTGTGAGCAACAAACACATTATCTGAGTGAGAAAAACCAGGGACTGGATCAACAAGTCAAACTCATAACCATTAGCGTGGATACCCCATTCGCGCAAGCCCGTTTTGCGAAAGAGGCGGGAATCAATAACGTGAAATTTTTATCTGATTTTCGTGGCGGGGAATTTGGGGAAACCCACGGACTCCTTTTAGAAGATCCGCATGTCTTGGCCCGAGCCGTCCTGGTTGTGGATGGAGATAATGTGATCCGATATCTTCAAGTTACCCCTGATTTAGGTCACATGCCCGATATGGAGAAAGCGTTTCAAGTTGCGCGTTCTTTAGTCAACGGAATGAGCTAGGGAACACAAAAAGTTTTGGCTGCTCCTGTGCATGGGGTATCCCTAATCATAAGGTTATTGGTGCCTGAAACAAT
>JAOUNC010000232.1 GCA_029881175.1 Nitrospirota bacterium
CGCAATGGCGATGACACTGATGCGGGAGTTGCTCAAAGCAGGTTAGAGCGACGCGGTGCTGGTCATCCACCACCCACTGACGAATCCGTGCCAATGATGTCTGTTTGTGCGGCAACGTGGTTCGTACATACCCGGCGAACAATGCATCATAATCGGCCTGGGTTTTCAGGTTTCGTCGTTGGTCCGAGGCAATGCCCAATTCCGGCACATGTTCGTACCTGATGCCTACTCCGTCACAGGCCTTGCTTAACGTGCCTTTGGAAAAACCATATTTGCGGCTTAAGGGGTTCTGGCGAACGTCACATAATATGTTCACACCGGCTTGTATCAATTGGTTGAGGTATTCCTCCAGGCATTTCCCTTCATATCCAATCGTTAGGAGTCCTGGTTCAGAGTGAGAAGGCCTGGCCTCTGCAATGCGTTGACGAGAATCTTCATCGGGTAAAACTTTTTCGATAATCTCGCTTCGAATCGCATAATAGGGGAAACGGCGGTAGGCTTCCGCGATTAGGGCATTATCTCTGAGATTCGCATACCGTCGGCAAAATTTGGAGACAGCAATTGGGGCGATAGGGCGGTCCTGTGCGAGTTGTCGTCCGCTGGGTGTCAATTCCCATTGCTGTTCGTTATCGGCTAAAAATCCTTCGCTTACCAGCCGACGTTTATCAGCATAGGAGGTAAAGGAGAATCAGCCAAAGCGGTAGGGCACAAATTTATAACTGGGAATTTCCTCACACTCCTTGGTAAAGAGGAATAGGAGCTTCTGGAAATCCCTTGGGGCAATGGATTCCCCCCGACCATTTAGCAATGTTAATAATAGGCGTTGACGATGAAAGAGCATACTTGACGTTAACGTAATGAGTTTGTAATGGCAATTCGATCTGACAGAAAGCGTAGGACGCCACGCCACGTCTGTGGCAGCAATTTTTTAAAGAGACAGAGAGGGTGGACGATTTTATGAAAGGGAGCGAGGGGGGACTTTAGGAAGATCGGATTTCTCGCAACACCTCGATCATTTCTTGGTGGATGAGGCCGTTGGTAGCAAGGATAGTCTTCCCATAGATGGAGTAGGGCTCGCCTGAGTAATTTGTGATCTTTCCTCCAGCTTCTTCTACGATGACTTTTCCCGCTGCCGTGTCCCAAGGCTTGAGTTGCAATTCCCAGAATCCGTCGAGTCGGCCACATGCGATGTAGCACAGGTCGATGGCGGCTGTGCCGGTACGGCGCATACCTCCTGCGCGAACGGTGAATGCACAGAATTCTTTGAGATTATTGTCTGTGGCGGTATGGATGTCATACGCAAATCCCGTCACTAATAAGGCTTCGGCGAGTTTTGATGCGGCTGACACGTGAATGGGCTTGCCATTGAGTGTGGCACCACGGCCTTGTTGTCCAAGAAAGAGTTCATCGCGTGTGGGATCGTAGATGACTCCGATGACGCATGTCCCTTCGCATTCCACTCCAATCGAGACGTTATACATTGGAAAGCCATGGGCGAAGTTGACGGTTCCATCGAGTGGGTCAATGATCCATTTGATGGGATGCTTGGGGATGTCTTGTAGCCCTTGCTCTTCACTCAGAATTTGATGCTCGGGAAAGGTGGTTCGAATGGACTCAATTATGGCTTTCTCTGAATGTAAATCGGCTTCGGTGACGAGGTTAATGGTCTCGCCTTTTGAATGAACGGAAAAGCCTTTTTGCGCATAGTCTTGAAGGATGACACCACCGAGTCGTGCGGCCTGAATGGCGGTTTGTGTGAGGTTGTCGATTTCGTTGCTGGAAAGTGGCATCGTATTGCGAGAAGGATTGATGGCAGGCTACTAGATGCTGCTTCAGATCCTCATCCTCTATGGTGTTTAGTAAGGAAAGTTCAAATTCGATGGAAAACTTGGAGGAAGTATAAAAAACACGCCGAGAGCAGGTGGCCCTACTCCCGGCGGTACTGCTGGCGGGACTGACGAATTACTTCTTCTTGGTTGCGGCTTTCGCTTTTGCTTTAGGGGCGGCCGCCTTTGCTTTAGGAGCGGCTTTCTTTTTTGTTGCTGCCAAGTTATTCACCTCCTTTCGCTGAGAAGGAAGCTTCTCTTTTCTTTCCGGTTCAGACGGCTTTCGTGATGGGTTTTTCGTGACTGACCTCGAATGTATTGGGTCCTACCTTGCGAAACCGAGAGTCGCGTTTTAAGGATGTCGCAATGGAGGTTACGGGTGTTTTCCCTCGAATGGGCATTCCCCCTTCTTTGAGCCGTTGATAGAGGTCTTTGGCATGAAGGGGGCGCCCTACCTCTTGCAAAACCATGTACACCGCATCCGGGACGCTTCGTCCGACATACTTGCTCCGCCCCAAAAGAATCTCTCTTGATTTGGTCGCGACGTCGATGTCAGATGCCGACACATTCCCCTTTTCATGAGAGGCGATTTGGATCGAGAGGCTGGCCAACTTCGCTTTGTCAGCTTCCAATCGATAGAGAGTCTTCGCCAGCTCCAAGTATTTCTCCACCGATGAGATTTCCTCATCTAATTGCTCCCGTCTTTTTTGAAGGTCTTTGCGTTTGCGCTCATATGCACTGATCCTTTGTTCTAAACCACCAGTGATATCTTCGAGTTCATCATTCTGATTCTCCATCCTTCAGTCTCCACCATATGTTGTAATGAATTTTATTCATGTTTTAAAGCTAAGTCAATAAGCAAGCTTTAAAATTTTATTTTTATGTATGCCTTTTATTTTTGATGCAAATGGTGATTTATCATGATGAAGCCTATGATCTGTTTATAGATCTGTGCCATGCCACTCATGGCCTTAATAAATAAACCCCGCTTGTGGTAGGTTTGATGTCTGTATAGAGCAATATTTTGTGGTATTTAGCGTAGCCATCGAAAGTTGTTCTCTTTCTACGTGGAATTCTTCATCCTCCACAATGAAGCTTTTGCTTGTTTTTCTGGTTGTGTGTTTCTGGCTATTTGAGCCAAAGAGGTTAAACTAGCTTCTCCTTCGATTTTTCATAAAAAGCTTGAATCCTTTTAGGCAATTTTTGCTTGCTCGTTATGCTCTATATATAGTTGAGTAGTATTTCCTAGTTTTGTCGGTTGGCCTTAGGGGGAATCCCCTGAAAATCGTTGGTTGCGTGGGGTTGGGGAGATGTTATGATCTGCCCAGTGTTTTTTGGTTAATTGAGCATGATGATATGGGAATGAATATGTCTCTTGTGAATCTACTCGCTCTCAATGTTCATGAAGTCGAGGAATTGGTGCAAGGGCTTGGCTGGCCTCGCTACCGCACCCAGCAACTCATGAAATGGCTCTATCAGCATCGGGTCGTGGATGTTGATGCCATGACGAACTTGTCAAAAATCGACCGGACGCGCTTGCAGCAGGTGGCGACTATTCAGCGAGATTCGATGATCTCTCGTCAGATTGCCAGTGATGGGACGGGAAAATATGTCTGGCGCTTAGGAGATGACCTGGCTATTGAGACGGTGTTGATCCCGGAAGACCGGCGTCGGACGTTGTGTCTTTCCTCACAAGTCGGCTGTACGTTGGATTGTGGATTTTGTTTGACGGCTCAGATGGGGATGAAGCGGAACTTACGCGCTCATGAAATTGTCGGGCAAGTCTTAAATGTTCAAGCTGATTTGCCTGAAGGCGAGCACCTGACTTCTTTGGTTTTTATGGGGATGGGTGAGCCGCTGATGAATTTTGATGCCGTGGCCGATGCCATTCAGCGTCTGAGCAATATAGAATGGGGCCTAGGGTTTTCTCCTCGGCGTATGACGGTGTCGACGGCAGGATGGATTCCCCGGTTTCCCGATATTCGGCGCCTTGGCGTCAATTTAGCGATTTCTTTGAATGGGACGACAAATGCGCAACGTGAGCGTCTGATGCCTGCGGTGAATCGACGCTATGATCTGGAGACGTTGCTTCAGGCTTGTCGTGATTATGTGCAGTCAAGTGAGCGACCGTTGACCTTTGAGTATGTGTTGCTGGCCGGAATTAATGATGCCCCTGAGGATGCTCATCGATTGGGGTCCTTGTTGCGCGGCATTCGCTGCAAGGTGAACTTAATCCCCTTTAATGCGTTTCCTGGTAATGCCTTTCAACGTCCAACACCAGATGTTATTGATGTCTTTCAACAGATTGTCCGTAGCCGTGGGCTTGATGTCTTTTTGCGCAAAAGTCGCGGCGACGATGTCTTGGGAGCCTGTGGGCAATTAGGGCGCTCAGCTTCCGAAGTCAGTGAGGCATTGTCAACTGATTCTCATAAGAGAGCTCTTCCAATTTATGCCAAGTCTTGAGCCAGCCTTACAAGAAAAATACGCCACACTGCAGCGGGTGGTGAAAGATTTGGGTTCGGTTGTCGTTGCTTTTTCGGGTGGGGTGGATAGCACCGTGGTCTTGAAGGTTGCGGTTGACGTGCTTGGTCCTTCAGCTAAGGCCGTGATTGCGACTTCGCCCACGTTGCCTGCGAGCGAGCTGGAGGAGGCGCATCGATTGTGCGCCTCGATGGGCGTTCATCTCGAGGTAGTAGAAACCGATCAGTTGCAAATCGAGGCGTTTGTGCAGAATGATGCCAGGCGTTGCTTCCATTGCAAAACTGATCTGTACCAGTTGTTATCAAGCATTCAAAGGGTTGCAGGTTTCAACGCTATTGTGGATGGAACCAATGTCGATGATATGGGTGAAGATCGACCAGGTATTCAAGCAGGAAAGCAGTTGGGGGTGCGCAGTCCTTTGTTAGAGGCGGAATGTACCAAGTCGGATGTTCGTCAATTAGCGCAAGCGTTGGGTTTAACCAATTGGAATAAGCCGGCTGCCGCCTGTTTGTCTTCTCGTATTACGCGAGGGATTCCTATTACGAAGCGGTTGTTGTCTCGCGTGGAACAGGCCGAGGCCTTTTTGTTGTCCGAAGGGTTGACGCAGGTGCGGGTTCGCCTCCATGGAGAGATGGCTCGAATTGAAGTGGGACAATCAGAAATTGCGATGCTGACAGAAGGGGCTAGGCGTATGAGAGTGCTGGCGGCTTTGAGGCAGATCGGTTTTCGGGTGGTGACTCTTGATTTGGAGGGATATCGCCCCGGAGGGGGAAACTAAGGCCTGAGTCATTTCATTCTGAGCGAGGCAAAAAAAGAGGGAAGACATGCTTCCCTCTTTGGTCTATTTCTGAATATTTTGCGGAGCTTCTGCGTCAATTCGCAAAAGAACCAGCCCTTTTCATCGTCGCACAAATGCCTAGTTCTTGGAATGTG
>JAOUNC010000233.1 GCA_029881175.1 Nitrospirota bacterium
CCGGGCCAAGGCGTATGAGACGATTGAGAAGGAACTGGAATTATGTGAGATCTGTGGGGCGGCGATTGCCTGTAAAGATCATTTAGCCTGGATCTGTGAAAGGGTCGGCGAATTGAGTTATGCCAGCCCGACTTTATATCTCTCTCTTCACAAGCAACTCGGCCTTGTCGATCAGAACATCCTTTCGACCGTGAAAGATCAGGGACGTACTGACCGGTTTAAGATTTTGTGCGCGCGTTGCCGAAGGGAGACGACCTTGCTGACAAAGGACGAATAGCTCAGTGTCCGAGCATTGTTTAAGTAACGAGGCAGGTGGAAAATTTACCATGGAAAACATATTCCTTCCGATTCTTCGAGGAAAGACGGTCATCGTCGGAATAGGGAATTCTCTACGAGGAGACGATGGGTTTGGTCCCGCGCTGCTTGAACAACTCCAGGGGAAAGTCAGTTGTGTCTGTATTGATGCGGGGAATGCCCCGGAGAAATTTCTGGGTGTTATCGTGAAGGAAAAACCAGATACGATATTGTTCGTAGATGCGGCAGACGTAGAATTAGAGCCTGGGCAATACCGGATCTTGAAGCCGGAAGATATTCTTAGGTGTGGTCTCACGACTCATGATATGTCGACGCGAATGCTGATTGAATTTCTTGAGAACCAGACAAAGGCCAATATCTTGATGTTGGGGGTCCAACCGCAACATCTGTCGTTAGGAGAGGCAATGTCACCGTGCTTAACTCAGACTCTCCATGAGATCGGGATGCTAATTCAGGAGGCGGGTTCATGCATGAAACCCATTTAATCGAACCCATCATCCAAGGGATATCAGAGCATGCCAAACGGGAGGGAGCCAAAGCGGTGTTAAAGGTCAGGCTCAGAGTCGGGGAGTTGACTGGCGTGAAAGAGGATTCGTTCAAGGCCACATTTGCCATATTGGCGGAAGGCACCCTTTTGGAAACAGCTGACCTGGAAGTCACATTTTTCCCTGGGACTCAGATCGAGGTCGCTTCCTTTGACATCGACTAACACACCTCAACTGGTCAATCAACAATGTTGCGGATTTTCCTCAATATTGTTTTCGGAAGTCTTGAGGAAGGTTGAGTTATCCTTGGCTGCAATATCTCTCGAACCATCGTAATGAAGGAGAAGCTGGATGCAAACACTTGAGCCCCTCCTCGCACAGCACTCGTTCTTTCGGGATCTTGACCCTGCATATCGAAAGTTTATTATAGAATCTGCATAAACGATGAATTTAACGATTTTCTTGAAGCAGTGTAAAGCCAAAACCCTTAACCCCTCATGGTGATTCATGCTCAGCATTGTTTCGAAGATCGTTTAAATCTTTACCCCAGGAATTCCAGGAATCAACCAAAAACCTTCAATAAGGAATTTGGGAAAAACTTTTATTTTGGTTGAACACGTTTATGAATTTGCCCAAGGAATTGATTTTAGACAATTCCTGCATTAGGTTAGGGCGAAAAAACAGCCATTCACCATCCAGAAATCGTTTCTCCGAAAACAGGAAGCTTTCAAATTCCATAGTCATTCCCATAAATTGCCAATGTCCATTTCTTTCTTCATTCGGACAGTCAATCCCTGGGTTAAAGTCAGATGGCGCATGACCATTTCCTAAGCCGAGATGAATTAAGGGCACCTCTAAAAATCTACGTTTTCTTGAAATTCGGCTTCACAACCAATTGAAAACATTGGATATGAATTTTTGAAATTGGGGTTTTTAGAGGTGCCCTTAAGTTATTTTTACGGTAACGGGTTGACTCTACAAGATGGACAAGTTCCAAGGAATTTCTCTTAAAGGGTTCCTTACGAGCATTAAAAATTAATGATAGATGTTGGCGTAATACCGATATCATTTGTTTTTCAGATTCAAGGAAGTAATAGTGGTCATGGCTTGACCTAAGGGAAGTCCTCCATCGTTGCAAGGGAACTTCTGAGGGAAATAAACTGTGAACCCGCGTCTTATTAGTTCGGCTTCGGATAGCTTGAGGAGCACGGCATTTTGAAAGACGCCACCGGAGAGGACGATCTGATGACATTGAATGCGTTCGGCAACATCAGCAATCAACATGGCGAGCGCCTGATGAAATCCGAGTGCAATCGTTGATGGCATTTTTTGTTCTGAGATGTCCCGGACGATGGCAGAGATCAATGGTCGCCAATCGGCCATCCAAGGCCCTTGCGATTCGTGCTGAGGTTCTAAGGGAATGCGATAGAGTTGAGGATAAGTGTGCTCCATTTCGCTCCCTGCTAAAAATTCAAGAGCCATGGCCGCTTCCCCCTCAAAGCTTGCGACTTGTGATAGCCCTAATAACGCACTCACCGCATCAAAGAGCCGTCCAATACTGGTTGTGATTGGACAATGTACATCTTTGTTCAATAATGCAATCAAAGAACGAGTCATATGTAGTTCTAAGGATTGAAGTGGCGGAAGGTCCCTTTCAAACACGTTCTCACCGAACACCTCATACAATAAGGCCAGTGCAACCCGACGCGGTTCTCGCATGCACACCTCTCCACCTGGAAGGCGGAAGGGTCTCACATGAGCAAGGCGTGTGAATTCGGTATCATCACACAGAAGAAACTCTCCGCCCCACATCGTTTCGTCTAACCCAAATCCTGCTCCATCCCACGCCACCCCAAGGACAGGGTCGTGCAAGCCGTGTTCAGCTCGGCATGCGGCGATGTGGGCATGGTGATGCTGGATTGGAATCACAGGGATGTTGTGTTGTTCCCCAAACTGATGAGCAAATCTTGATGACCGATAGTCCGGATGATTGTCGCAGCTAATGGCTTGAGGTGTGAGATGAAACAAGGTCAGCAAATCTGCAATGGTTCGTTCAAATTGAGTAGAGGCCTCCGGAGTCGAAAGATCTCCGATGTGTTGACTGACGATAATCTGATTGCCAGAGGTCACGGCAACCGTATTTTTGAGATGGCCGCCAACCGCCAGGATCGGAGACAACCTTTGAGCAGCGTCAAAACCTGCTTCCACCGCTAGGGGAGTGGGCACATACCCGCGGGCGCGACGACGCATCAAACATTTCTTGTTGACTACTTGAACGATTGAATCATCAACGGGTCTGACGATTGGACGATTATGCACCAGAAAGGCATCAGCTATTCCGTGAAGACGCTCGACTGCATCCTGCTCATCAATGACGAGAGGCTCTTCTGAACGGTTCCCACTCGTGGCGATGACCGGAATGAGGAGATCATTCATCAAAAGATGATGGAGAGGTGTATGGGGAAGCATGGCGCCTACATAGGGATTATTGGGTGAAACGTTCCATGCCAAGGTGGATATGGCTCTTTTTCTTATTAATACGATAGGGGCAGCGGGGGAGGTCAGAAGGTCTGATTCATCTGGTGCAATGATGCAATGCTGTTCCAGGTATTCCAGCGAAGGAAAAAGCACAGCAAAGGGTTTGGTGGGTCGGTGTTTTCGTTGGCGTAATCGTTGGAGGGATGCCGATGATTCAGCAAGCACCCACAATTGAAATCCTCCCAACCCTTTCACGGCCAATATGCCGCCGTGTCTGACGATTTCTGAGGCGGCGGGAAGTGCCATTTCTCGTTGGACCAGTAGGTCCCCATTCTGATTCCATAATTCAACCTGAGGGCCACATGAAGGACAGGCGATCGTTTCTGCATGAAACCGGCGGTCAGAAGGATCATCATATTCCCGTTGGCAATCATTGCAGAAGAGGAACTGATGCATCGTCGTATTGAAACGATCATACGGCAGGCGAAGCGCAATACTGAATCGTGGCCCGCATTGGGCACAGGTGGTGAATGGATAGCGATACCGGCGTGATTGTGGGTTCTTCATGTCTTGAAGGCAAACTTCACAGGTCGCGAGGTCTGGTGACATAACTGATTGCGTTTGAACATCCCCTTGGCTGGGGTGAATAAAAAAAGACCGTTGGCCAATGATGGGAATGTGGGTTGACGTCATGGCCTGGATGTTTCCAGTCGGAGGAAGTTCTGCCGTGATCCGTTTCTGGAAAGCTTGAAGATTTTTTTGGGTTCCTTCCAATTCAAGCAACGTTCCCTGCGGTGTATTCGCAACCCACCCGCCCAGCGATAAGTCTTGAGCCAAACGAAACACAAAGGGGCGAAAACCAATGCCTTGAACCGTTCCACGAATGGCCAGTTGAATCCGCTCACGCTGATCAGATCCGATAGGTGATTGAAGGGCAGAGGTCATGGTGCGCTCTCCACGAATTCAATGTCTGTAATGATGAGTTCAGGGTGGTCTTCCCATACAATATTTCCTGAGAAGCAGTGAGGGCAGCCGTAGGTCTCGGGAGCACGATCAAAGACCGCATCGCAGGATTGGCATGTTCCGGTCGAAACCCTAACGTGAATGTCCAAGTCGGCGGAATCGACAGGAGTGCCCTGAGCAGCAAAATGAAAGGTGGCTTGTAATTCTTCTGCGGTATGACTGGCCAAATGGGAGTGGCTGTCAATTTCTAGTCGAATAAGAGACAGATTAGTCCCTGGCCGAGTTCGGCATTGTTGTTCGACTTGCTTCACCACCTCTTTCAGCAATTGCAGTTCATGCATGCGGAAGGTTCAATTCTTCGACGATAATTCTTTTAATCAGATGATTCATTGCCTGGGATACTTCTGGGGATAGGATGTGTCCTGTTTGAATTTGCTCTAATTCAATGCCAAAGAGGACGACGTGTGCAGGCAAGACCTCCAGCGTATGCGCCAGTGTCAGGGCTTCAGCCAAACCAAATGCATGGCTGGAAGCAGTCGATGCCCCCCAGGCAAGCTTTCCAATCTTCTCAAGATCTTGTGGAAGGGTGAAACGGAAAATCGTTCCGGCTTTAGAGTGGCTATGCACCGCATCAATAAGAATGAGCGTATGTGTTTCCTCCATATCATGAAGTAAGCTGAGCCCTGATAACCCACCTTCTAGAATGGAAACGTGAGCAGACGCATACGCATGAAGGTGACGCGTCACCAACACACCAACCGCATCATCCCCCATAAAAGGGTTCCCCAATCCAATAATTTTTATTTTGGCCATCGGTCCAGTCATATCTTTGGGCGTCATCCCCCCTTTGCCAAATGGGGTTAGGGGGATTTCTAGGTTTCTGGTAAGGCCTGAAAAATCACCTCTACAACAGCATCGAGTTCCTGTAACACTTGTAGATTGTTGAATCGTAAAACGCGCAATCCTTGTTTCTCTAACTCAGCCCTTCGTATTTC
>JAOUNC010000234.1 GCA_029881175.1 Nitrospirota bacterium
GAGTTTGGCGACTACGACTACTGGCCGACCCGCTACACCGGCATCATCGACAACGGGGGCGTGCATTCGAATTCCGGGATCGCCAACCTGGCCTTTAAGCTTTTGGTCACCGGTGGCACACATCCGCGTGGAAAATCCCCGGTGCAGGTGCCGGCCATCGGTTTCGATGCTGCTGCGGACATCTTCTACAACGCCAATGCCGGCTGCTTGACCCCGAACTCGAACTTCGCCGCTGCCCGCTACTGCACGGCTGACGTGTTCGGTGGATCCAATGCCGCCGCGGTCCATGCCGCCTGGGACGCGGTGGGCGTACCGAACACCCCGCCACCGCCGCCAAACGACCCGATCGCGTTGGCCGACGGCGTGCCGTTGAGCGGAGAAGACGGCATCATGGGCAACATCCAGCAATACACCCTGGGCGTGGCCGCTGGCGAGTCGGTGACCTGCACCACGTCTTGCAACAACGGTGACGCCGACCTCTACCTGCGCTTTGGTGCCGAGGCGGAGATCAACCCCAACAGCACCAACAACGAGTGCGGCAGCTTCTCTTCGAACTCGAACGAGAGCTGCACCACAGGGGCCGCGCCGAGCGCGGATACTCTTTACGCGGGGGTCCACGCCTATGCCACCTATACCGACCTGACCATCATCTGCACGAGCAACGACACGAATGGTGGCGGTGGCAGCTGCAGTCCTAAAGGCGCTAGCTGCACTACGGGATCCGACTGCTGCTCCGGTAGCTGCGGCGGCAAACCCGGGGCCCGCACCTGCAAGTAAGACGGTAACGTCGAACAGCCTGATTACCGTAAAGGCCCCGGGTTTTCCCGGGGCCTTTTCTTTTTGGCTTAGGAGGTCACGGATATGGGGTAAGGCATGGGGACAGGCATGAGAATGGACTTTGGGGAGATGGTCAGCGCACCCAACGTGCACCTAGATAAAGGGACGGTCTTTAGCAAGGCTTCGGGCATGACGATTGGGAAGGGCTGATCTTACGCGGGTTGGGCTGGGCCCAGATCCTTCGCAAGGCCTCAGGACGACAATTTAAGACGGAGGGTTTGATGGCGGCCCGGTAGCTGTCTGCAGGTCTGAAGGAAGACGGGAAGATGGATCCCCGCTAACGACCTGCGGGGATGACGGAGGGGGGGGGATGGATTTCCCTTGCTAACGACTGCAGGGGCAGGCTCTGCGACCGCAGGAATGACGAGTGGGGAATGAGTTGTTGCCGTTGCCCTTTGTAAGGAAAAATTAAGTTTTTACTTTTATGACGCAGGGCGGGCTTTGTGTGTGATTTTGAGGATGACGAATTCGGCTGGTTTGAGTGGCGCAAACCCTATCATAATGTGTATAAGACCTGCCGCTTGGTCGGCGGCGGTTGTGGTCTCTCTCCCGCATTTCACAAAATAGGCATCTTGAGACTTGGTTCCTTGAAACGCCCCCTGCCGAAATAACCCTTCCATAAAGTTTTGCACGGATTGCCGAATTCGTGCCCATAACGGTTCGTTGTTGGGTTCGAAGACGGCCCATGCTGTTCCCTGTTCAACACTGGATTCTAAGAACAAGGCCGTACGACGAACCGGCACATATTTCCATTCGGGATCAGATGACAGGGTTCGCGCACCCCAGGCTATGTAGGCCGAAGAGGGGAGCTGTATAAGGGCATTCATGTTTGCCGAGGTGAGGCGATTGATCTCTTGTGAGGTTAACGGGGGTTCCAGTCCCACCACCCCTTGTAGCGTGGCGTCTGTTCCAGCTGGTGCTTTCCAGATGCCACGGGTGCTGTCGATTCGAGCAAAGACGCCAGCCATGGTGCCACTGGCTGGGATCGCGATCGTTCCGGAAGAGGCAATGGGAGAACGCACTTGAACGCGAGGGTAATACAGAATCATATTGGGATGTTGAATGGCTGTTTGGGCTCTGATCCATGCGATCAGATGGTTGACTGTTGGTCGAAGGGGGTCCGGTTGAGGCAGGTCCAGGAGAAACATGGCCCGATGTTGTTGGATCAGTGGCAGAGCCGACTCAAAGACTTGTGCCGCTTCCCGAATTGGAAGGAGCGTGGTTTCTGGAATGAAGAGGATATTCCATGAGGGAATCTTGGATAAACGTGCAAGACCTTTCACCAACGGGGACGCTGTCTTGGAGGGACTGGTTCCTGTTGAGATGACCCATAAATTCTTGCCGCCATTGTCGAAATATTGTTTGGCGGCTAAAGAAGAAAGATGGCCGGTCCTCAGCCCATCATAGGTGTTAACGAAGGCTTGAAGCGAGAGAATATTGGTCGGCCTGTATTGTGGGCCTTTGGGAGACGTGCCGATTACGACGGCCGTCGACGTGCTGGTTCCCGGTATGGGGGGAGTGCTCGTGCCAAGTTCTTGAATGTACACCCCTGGCGTTCGAAAGATCTTGGACATGACGACCTTTGGGGCCCCACAACAATCGGTCTTAACGGAGAGCAGCTTTTAAATTTACGGTTGTGGTTTTGATGCGAGAGAGAAAGTCAGGGTCTTGATGATGTTCGGCGATGTTGCGGACAAGGGCGCTGCCGATAATGACGCCATCGGCAAATTGTGCCACGTTATGGGCCTGCTCTGGTGTCGCAATTCCGAACCCGACCGCGACTGGTTTTTTCCCTATCTTTTGAATGGTTTGGACATTCTTTTTGACTTGGGCGAGATCGGGAAGTTGTGCGCCGGTGATGCCTGTTAACGATACATAATAAATAAATCCATGTGTCCGTTGAATCACGTCTTTCCGCCGAGGAGGAGTGCTGGTGGGGGCTAAGAGGAAAATCACGACCGGTCCACCTGCGGCTTTTGTGGCCTGACAGAGTTCATCTGATTCTTCCGGGGGGACATCCGGGACAATGACCCCGTCGACTCCTGCCGAAACGGCTTGCTGGCAAAAATTCTCCAGGCCCATGGTCAGGATGGTGTTGTAATAGGCCATGAAGATCAGAGGGACGTGCGTTTTGGTTCGAAGCGATCGGACGGTTGAAAGAATTTTTTTCAGCGTGGTTCCTGATTTGAGCGCACGTTCTGCGGCTTGTTGGATAACCGGACCATCGGCAATGGGGTCAGAAAATGGGACGCCTAATTCAATCAGGTCTGCCCCGGCTTCTGCCAGGGTCAGCACGAGTGATTCAGTGACCTCCAGAGACGGGTCTCCCGCCATAATGTAGGGGATGAGGGCTTTTTCCCCTTTGGCCTGTAAGTCGTTGAACGTTTGTTGGATGCGATTTTTCATTGTCGTATGCAGTTAGGTGTGAGGAGTAAGTAGTCAGGAACCAGACAGAAGAAAAGATAGAATTTTATGGCCACCTATCTTTTGTTTACTCCTCACTTTTTACTCCTTACTTTTTACTTCTTGCTAGAGGGGAATGCCTCGCATTTCGGCTATTTGTTGAACGTCTTTGTCTCCTCGTCCCGACAGATTCATGATGAGAATCTGGTTCTTTTTCATCGTCGGAGCGAGTTTGACCACTTCGGCGACGGCATGCGCACTTTCCAATGCCGGAATGATGCCTTCGGTTTGAGATAAGAGGTCAAAGGCCGCCAGGGCTTCTTGATCGGTCGCCGAGGTATAGTGAATGCGTTCCGTGTCATGATAGAAGCTGTGTTCGGGTCCCACTGCAGGATAATCTAAGCCTGCCGAAACGGAATGCGTAGGATTGACTTGCCCATCCTGGTCTTGCAGGAGATAGGTCATGGTGCCATGTAAGACACCGGGTTTTCCGCCGGAAAACCGCGCGGCATGTTTGCCGCTTTCTATCCCCAATCCTCCAGCTTCGACACCCACCATTTTGACTTTTGTGTCTTTGACGAACGGATAGAAGAGCCCGATACTATTGCTCCCACCTCCCACGCACGCCACGAGACAATGGGGAAGACGCCCCTCTGCGGCTAGAATTTGTTTGCGGGCTTCGCGCCCGATGACCGATTGGAAATCTCGAATCATCATGGGGTAGGGGTGGGCACCCAACACCGAGCCTAAGAGATAATGGGTTGTGGCCACATTGGTAGTCCAGTCGCGCATGGCTTCACTGATGGCATCTTTGAGGGTGCGACTCCCGGCATTCACTCCCGTCACTTTGGAGCCTAATAATCGCATCCGGAACACGTTGAGCGATTGGCGCTCCATGTCCTCTGTGCCCATGTATATTTCAGCTTCCAACCCGAACATGGCGGCAACGGTCGCGACGGCGACGCCATGTTGCCCGGCACCGGTTTCGGCAATCACGCGTTTCTTTTTCATTCGGCGAGTGAGGAGGGCCTGGCCCACCGTATTGTTGATTTTATGCGCCCCGGTATGACAAAGGTCTTCGCGCTTCAGGTAGATTTTGGCACCCCCGAGAGTTTTGGTGAGACGTTCGGCAAAATAGAGGGGGGTGGGCCGACCGACAAAGTTCTTAAGACAGGTCTGGAATTCCAGTTGAAAGGCCTTGTCGCGTTTGATTTTTTGATAAATCAGGTCAAGCTCATGGATGGCCGGCATGAGGGTTTCAGGCACATACATGCCACCGAATTGTCCGAAGCGCCCGCGTTGATTAGGATAAGTTGGCATTCAATCCGATGTTCTTCACGAAAATGGAAAAAAAGAGTATAGCGACGAGGCGGCTAACACTCAAGGTGAATTGCCCGGGTAAATGCGCGAATTTTTTCATGATCTTTTTTCCCCGGACGCTCTTCCACGCCACTGCTCACGTCTACCCCATATGGCTGGACCTGTCGAACGGCCTCTTGGACATTACCCGGCGTTAAGCCCCCAGCTAAAAGAATGGGAGCCGCCTTGGCGACCTCGCGAGCCAGGGACCAATCCACGGTTTGTCCTGTTCCTCCATAGGCCTCGGCTGAAAAGGCATCCACGACAAATCCTCTGACGCCCATTCGGCCTTTATATTCGGCGAGAGCCAGCAAGCTCCCGCGATCACGAAGACGAAGGGCTCGTAATATTGGCCGACCAAGGGATTCACAAAATGCCGGTGTTTCATCTCCATGCAGTTGTGTGAAGGCGAGGCCACATTCATTGTAAATATTTCTGATGATCTCTTGGTCTTGATTGACAAAGACCCCGACGGAAAGAACAAATGGGGGGAGTTGCGCAATAATGCGTTTGGCGACAGCGGGTTCAATGCAGCGCGGACTTTGAGCATAAAACACAAAGCCCAACGCATCGGCTCCGGCTGCGACGGCGGCCTCGGCATCTTGAGCATTGGTGATCCCACAT